>NZ_QETJ01000146.1:0-12481 GCF_003105095.1 Pseudomonas sp. NDM
TGTCAGTTGACGAAAGCATCGACTGACACACCGCTATCGCGAGCAGGCTCACTCCTACAAGGGCACCGTGGTTATTTGGCTTTGGCGACTTTCCAGGCGCCGTCCATTTTGCCGTCGCCGGTCATGTCACCGGCCTTCTTGTCCATCACGAAGGTGTACAGCGGCATGCCTTGGTAGGCCCACTGCATCGTGCCGTCGTCACGCTTGATCACCGTCCAGTCGCCCATGGATTTATCGCCTGCCTCAGCCTTCAGCGGCGGCCAATTCGCCGCGCATTTGTCGTTGCAGGCAGATTTGCCAGCGGAATCCTTGGCAAAGGTGTACAGGGTCATGCCCTTGTGATCGGTGTACATGCCGTCCTTCTCCATCACCGGATCGGCAGCCATGGCCAGTCCCGGCAGAGTCAGGGCGGCGGCCATCAGCAGGGCTTTGAAAGAAGCAGTCATCTGAGTCATGGAAACCTTCTTTTGTGGTTGTCAGGATTCGGACTTAGAGCTTAGTCGAGGATGCGGACAAATGTTGCCGGCCTGAAATACTGTCACACGACTGCAATAATTCCGTTATCTAATGCGGCGCAAGACAGTTAAATGACAAGAGGATTAACCCATGGTTGGCAGGAGCATTCTGATCGTCGACGACGAAGCGCCCATTCGCGAAATGATCGCCGTGGCGTTGGAAATGGCCGGCTATGACTGCCTCGAGGCAGAGAACTCGCAGCAGGCCCACGCCATCATCGTCGACCGCAAGCCGGACCTGATCCTGCTCGACTGGATGCTGCCCGGTACCTCGGGCATCGAACTGGCCCGACGCCTCAAGCGTGACGAGCTGACCGGGGATATCCCGATCATCATGCTCACCGCCAAGGGCGAAGAAGACAACAAGATCCAGGGCCTGGAAGTCGGCGCCGACGATTACATCACCAAACCGTTTTCCCCCCGTGAACTGGTCGCCCGCCTCAAAGCCGTGCTGCGCCGCGCCGGCCCGACCGATGGCGAAGCGCCGATCGAAGTCGGCGGCCTGCTGCTCGACCCGATCAGCCACCGCGTGACCATCGACGGCAAACCCGCCGAGATGGGCCCGACCGAATACCGTCTGCTGCAATTCTTCATGACCCATCAGGAACGCGCCTACACCCGTGGCCAGTTGCTCGATCAGGTTTGGGGCGGCAACGTCTATGTCGAGGAGCGCACCGTCGACGTGCATATCCGCCGCCTGCGCAAGGCCCTCGGCGACGCCTACGAAAATCTGGTACAAACCGTGCGCGGCACCGGCTACCGCTTCTCCACAAAAGCGTAAAAAAGCAGCTGCAAGCTTCCAGCTACAAGCGGCAAGTGAAAGCCGATCCGTTTTAGCCTGGAGCTTGCGGCTTGAAACTTGAAGCTGCGGCTAAGGACGCCCTCGTGAATCAAAACTGGCATGGCACCCTGATTCGCCACATGCTGTTGCTGGTCACCGCCTGTCTGGTGATCGGCCTGATCACCGGCTATTACGGCTGGAGCCTCGCGGCCGGCCTGGGTCTCTATCTGGCCTGGACGCTCAAGCAATTGCTGCGTCTGCACGAATGGTTGCGCCAGCACCAGCCCGACGAAGCGCCGCCCGATGGCTATGGTCTGTGGGGCGAGGTGTTCGACAGCATCTACCATCTGCAACGTCGCGACCAACGGGTACGCGGGCGCCTGCAAGCGGTGATCGACCGGGTGCAGGAATCCACCGCTGCGCTGAAAGACGCGGTAATCATGCTCGACAGCGACGGCAATCTGGAATGGTGGAACCGCGCCGCCGAAACCCTGCTCGGCCTGAAGACTCCGCAGGACAGCGGCCAACCGGTGACCAACCTGGTGCGGCACCCGCGCTTCAAGGAGTATTTCGAGCAGGACAGCTTCGCCGAGCCGCTGGAGATTCCCTCGCCGACCAATGATCGGGTGCGCATTCAGCTGTACCTGACCCGCTACGGCAACAATGAACACCTGATGCTGGTCCGCGATGTCACGCGCATCCATCAGTTGGAACAGATGCGCAAGGATTTCATCGCCAACGTCTCCCATGAGTTGCGCACCCCGCTGACAGTGATCTGCGGCTACCTGGAAACCCTGCTCGACAATGTCGAAGAAGTGAACCCGCGCTGGGGCCGTGCCCTGCAGCAGATGCAGCAACAGGGCGGGCGCATGCAGACGCTGCTCAACGATTTGTTGCTGTTGGCCAAGCTGGAAGCCACCGATTACCCGTCGGACAACCAGCCGGTGCAGATCGACACGCTGCTGCAGTCGATCACCAGCGATGCGCAGCAGTTGTCCGGCGCGAAAAACCAGCGCATCACCCTGGAAGCCGACGCCCGCCTGGTGCTCAAGGGCAGCGAGGCCGAACTGCGCAGTGCGTTTTCCAATCTGGTGTTCAACGCGGTCAAGTACACCCCGGCCGAGGGCAACATCCGCATCCGCTGGTGGGGCGACGAGCAAGGCGCGCACCTCAGCGTGCAGGATTCCGGCATCGGCATCGACAGCAAGCATCTGCCGCGCCTGACCGAACGCTTCTACCGTGTGGACTCCAGTCGCAACTCCAACACCGGCGGCACCGGCCTCGGCCTGGCCATCGTCAAGCACGTGTTGTTGCGCCACCGCGCGCGCATGGAGATCAGCAGCGTGCCCGGCCACGGCAGCACGTTCACCTGCCATTTCGCCCCGGCCCAGGTGGCCAGCGCACGGGCCATCAGCGCCACCGAGTGACGCCGCCCGGCACGCGCCACTAGGCAATCGCCCGGTCAGCCGCTACATTGGCTGACTTGTGCCTGCCTTTCAGGCGCTGTCTGTCCCTACTTTCGAATCACACGGAACCCGCAAAACTCCATCATGGACCCTTCCCCTGGCTTGTCCCTCGCTACCATTTTTGCCGACTTCGGCATGATCCTTTTTGCTCTGATCCTGGTTTTGCTCAACGGCTTTTTCGTTGCGGCGGAATTCGCCATGGTCAAACTGCGCTCGACCCGGGTCGAGGCCATCGCTGAACAGAACGGCTGGCGCGGACACATCCTGCGCACCGTGCACAGTCAGCTCGATGCCTACCTGTCGGCGTGCCAGCTCGGCATCACCCTCGCCTCCCTCGGCCTGGGCTGGGTCGGTGAGCCGGCGTTCGCGCACATTCTCGAGCCGCTGCTGAGCGCCATCGGTGTCGACTCGCCCGAGGTCGTCAAAGGCGTGTCGTTCTTCACCGCGTTCTTCATCATTTCGTACCTGCACATCGTCGTCGGTGAGCTGGCGCCAAAGTCGTGGGCGATCCGCAAACCCGAGCTATTGTCGCTGTGGACGGCGGTGCCGCTGTACCTGTTCTACTGGGCCATGTACCCGGCAATCTACCTGCTCAACGCCAGCGCCAACGCGATTCTGCGTATCGCAGGGCAAGGCGAACCCGGCCCGCACCATGAACACCATTACAGCCGCGAAGAACTGAAACTGATCCTGCACTCCAGCCGTGGTCAGGATCCGAGCGATCAGGGCATGCGCGTACTGGCCTCGGCGGTGGAAATGGGCGAGCTGGAAGTCGTCGACTGGGCCAACTCCCGCGAAGACCTGATCACCCTCGAATTCAACGCGCCGCTGAAGGAAATCCTGGCGATGTTCCGTCGCCACAAGTTCAGCCGGTACCCGGTGTACGACAGCGAGCGCCAGGAGTTCGTCGGTCTGCTGCACATCAAGGATCTGCTGCTGGAACTGGCGGCGTTGGATCACATTCCCGAGTCGTTCAACCTCGCCGAGCTGACCCGCCCACTGGAGCGCGTGTCGCGACACATGCCGCTGTCGCAGTTGCTGGAGCAGTTCCGCAAGGGCGGCTCGCACTTTGCCGTGGTCGAGGAGGCTGACGGCAACATCATCGGCTACCTGACCATGGAAGACGTGCTGGAAGTGCTGGTCGGCGACATTCAGGACGAACACCGCAAGGCTGAACGCGGCATTCTCGCCTATCAACCGGGCAAGCTGCTGGTACGGGGTGATACGCCGTTGTTCAAGGTCGAGCGCCTGCTCGGCATCGATCTGGATCACATCGAAGCGGAAACCCTCGCCGGGCTGGTCTACGAAACCCTGAAACGGGTGCCGGAAGAGGAAGAAGTGCTGGAAGTCGAAGGCCTGCGGATCATCATCAAGAAGATGAAAGGGCCGAAGATTGTTTTGGCCAAGGTGTTGATGCTGGATTGAGTGCAATGCGGGAAACCGCGTTGCCTGCCAAAAGATCGCAGCCTTCGGCAGCTCTACAGGGATCGCATTCCCATGTAAGAGCTGCCGCAGGCTGCGATCTTTTGCTCTATTGCTTGCCCAGCGCAAAGTTGGGCAACGCCCCCAGCGGCTGGTTGAACTGATAGGGAATCGACACCAGCCCTTCGCCGGTATTGCGCTGCACCACGAAGTGCAAGTGCGGGCCGCTGCTGTTGCCGGTATTGCCCGACAGGGCCAGCGGGCTGCCGACCTTGACCCGCTGGCCTTCGCGCACGCTCACCGAACCCTGTTTCAGATGCAGGTACACGCCCATGGTGCCGTCATCGTGCAGCACCCGGACGAAATTGCCGGAGGCATCGGTGCCGCGCCCGCTCTGGGCATTCTCGGTCTTGACCACCACCCCCGCTCGCGCGGCAATGATCGGTGTGCCCACCGGCATGGCGATGTCCATGGCGTAGCGATTCTTCGGTCCATAGTGGCTGTACTGCCCGTTGGCGCCTTGGCTGAGGCGGAACGGTCCGCCACGCCAGGGCAGCGGATAGCGATAGCTCTGCGCGGTGCCTGAGGGGTCGCCCAGCGAATACTGGAACTGCGGCGAATACACCAGCGGCTGGTCGCGGCTGATCGCTGTCAGCAGCGCCAGCCGCGTGTTGCTGCGCGGTGGCAGCACGCGACGGATCGCCTGCGCGGGCGCGCCACGCACATTGCTCGTGCCGATGAAGGCCAGCGCAACCTCGACCGGCGCGTACAGATCGTTGCGCGCAAACACCACATCAACGCCCTTCTGCTTCTTGATGTCCAGGTACACCTGGCGATCAAGGCGTTCGACCATGCGATCCTGAAAAACGAACACTTTCGCGCCTTTGCTCGGGCGGTCACTGTACGAGACCACGCCGTTGGCGTCGGTGGATTTGTAGATGGTCATGGCCATCGCCAGCTGGGAGGCCAGGCAGAGACCGCAGAAAAACAGCAGGCGCGCGAGCATGGGCAAGAGTCTGTCGAAGGAAGGCCTGGGAATCAGCCTAGCAGCTGAGACAGACCAGGCTAGTCGACAGATGTTTCAAATTGGCCAGCACACAAAGCAAAAGATCGCAGCCTTCGGCAGCTCCTACATGAGAATGCGATCCCCTGTAGGAGCTGCCGAAGGCTGCGATCTTTTGGGCCGCGCAGTTACGCGCCGGGTACGAAATGCTTCTGCGCCGTGCCACGGGCGATCAGGCGCGAGATGTAGTCGAGCTTCTGTGCGTCCTGGTCGACGAAGCGGAAAGTCAGTTGCAGCCAGTCGCTGTCGGCTTTCTGCTCGTGGGCGACAATGGCGTGCAGGTAACCATTGAGGCGAGCGATCTCGGCGTTGTCGCCCTGCTCCAGATCGAGCACGGCGCTGTCGAGGATCTGCGGCAGGGTTTCGGTGCGCTTCACTACCAGCAGCGCTTCCTTGATGCTCAAGGCCTTGATCACGCATTGCTGGGTGCCGCTCGGCAGGCGTAGCTGGCCCTGACCGCGACCACCCACCGGCGCTTTCGAGGCGCCAGCTGCCTGCACCGGCGGGCTGTTGAGCAAACCACGCGAGGGTGCAGCGGCGGCTGCCGGAGCGGCGACAGGCTTGGCAAACGGGTTGGCTGCAGCGGCGGCCGGGGCGCCGCCGACCACGGCAGGCTTGCCACCGGTCAGTGCGCTCAGGGAATCGTTGCCGAACGCTGAATTCATCTTCGTCGGTGCGCTGTTCATCAAGGTGTCGAGCTTGCCGACCTTGTTCAGCGCCTGCTTGACCTTGGTCAGCAATTGCTCGTTGGTGAACGGCTTGCTGACGTAACCGGATACGCCGGCCTGAATCGCCTGCACGACGTTTTCCTTGTCGCCACGGCTGGTGACCATGATGAACGGCATGGTCTTGAGGTTGTCCTGCTCGCGGCACCAGGTCAGCAGTTCGAGGCCGGACATTTCCGGCATTTCCCAGTCGCACAGCACCAGGTCGAAGGCTTCTCGGGCCAGCATGGCCTGGGCCTTTTTGCCGTTGATGGCGTCCTCGGTGCGAATCCCCGGGAAGTAATTACGCAGGCACTTTTTCACCAGGTCACGAATGAACGAAGCGTCGTCCACGACCAACACACTGATCTTGCTCATCCAACACCCCTATTAAAATCCCGGCAAGCATAACGCTGGCTGATGGCACATTGCCAAAACTCTTCAGTCACGCCGGGACTTTTCGTTCGCGGGTGCTGCTTTTTAATTCGCTTTAATTCGCCTCCGCCTTTGAAAAGCAGAAACAAAAACGCCCGGCCAGAGGGCCGGGCGCTTTTCTCAGGCAATCTTACTTATCGTCAGCTTCGCCCGGAACATTAGCGGTTTCAGCACTTGTGCCTTCAACTTCTTCCTTCATGCGCTTGAGGCCCATATGGCGCACGTCGGTGCCGCGCACCAGGTAGATCACCAGTTCCGAGATGTTGCGCGCATGATCGCCGATGCGCTCCAGCGAACGCAGGACCCAGATAATGCTCAGCACCCGCGAGATAGAGCGCGGGTCTTCCATCATGTAGGTGGCCAGCTCACGCAGGGCGGTCTTGTATTCGCGGTCGATGATCTTGTCGTACTGCGCCACCGACAAGGCCAGATCAGCGTCGAAACGCGCGAAAGCGTCGAGCGCATCGCGAACCATGTTGCGCACCTGGTCGCCGATGTGACGAACCTCGACGTAACCGCGCGGTGCTTCGCCTTCTTCGCACAACTGGATGGCGCGGCGGGCGATCTTGGTGGCTTCGTCGCCGATACGCTCAAGGTCGATCACCGACTTGGAAATGCTGATGATCAAACGCAGGTCGGACGCCGCCGGCTGACGACGGGCGAGAATGCGCAGGCATTCTTCGTCGATGTTGCGTTCCATCTGGTTGATCTGATCGTCGATCTCACGGACCTGCTGAGCCAGACCGGAGTCGGCTTCGATCAGCGCCGTGACCGCATCGTTGACCTGCTTCTCGACCAGCCCGCCCATGGCAAGGAGGTGGCTGCGCACTTCCTCCAGTTCAGCGTTGAACTGCGCGGAAATGTGATGGGTAAGGCCTTCTTTGGAAATCATTGTTCGCTCCGCGAAAGTTGCAAGCTTCAAGCTGCAAGCTTCAAGCAGTTATGTATAAGTCCTGATATCGCACCGCATCTTTCTTGCCGCTTGAAGCTTGCGGCTTGCAGCTGTACGGCTAGCCGTACCGCCCCGTGATGTAGTCTTCGGTCTGCTTCTTCGCCGGGTTGGTGAACAGCGTATCGGTATCGCCGAATTCCACCAGTTTGCCCATGTACATGAATGCCGTGTAGTCGGACACCCGCGCGGCCTGTTGCATGTTGTGGGTAACGATGACGATGGTGAACTTGGACTTGAGCTCGTAGATCAGCTCTTCGACTTTCAGCGTCGAGATCGGGTCGAGGGCCGAGCACGGTTCGTCGAGCAGCAACACCTCCGGCTCGACCGCGATGGTGCGGGCGATGACCAGACGCTGTTGCTGACCACCGGAAAGGCCAAGGGCCGAGTCGTGCAGGCGGTCCTTGACTTCATCCCACAGCGCCGCGCCTTTCAACGCCCACTCGACCGCCTCGTCGAGAATGCGCTTCTTGTTGATGCCTTGAATGCGCAAGCCGTAGACCACGTTTTCGTAGATGGTCTTCGGGAACGGATTGGGCTTCTGGAACACCATGCCGACACGACGACGCAACTCGGCAACGTCTTCGCCCTTGCGATAGATGTTGTTGCCGTACAGGTTGATCGCGCCCTCGACGCGGCAGCCGTCGACCAGATCGTTCATCCGGTTGAAGGTACGCAGCAGCGTCGACTTACCGCAGCCGGACGGGCCGATGAACGCGGTCACACGCTGCTTCGGAATGTTCATGCTGACGTCGAACAGCGCCTGTTTCTCGCCGTAGTACAGGCTCAGGCCCGGCACTTCGATGGCAACGGTTTCCTGCGCCAGGTCCAGGCTCTGCTTGTCGCGGCCCAGGGCAGACATGTTGATGCCGTGGCTGTGTGTTTCGTGCTGCATGGGAGGCTCCCTGTGCTAACAAATTCGGTTCGTTTTTTGTAGGAGTGAGCCTGCTCGCGTTCCAGGCGCTGCGGTTTGTCTATCAAACCGCGGTGTTGCCATCGCGAGCAGGCTCACTCCTACATGAGAAATCAGCTGTCCAGTGCTTTGTATTTTTCGCGCAGATGGTTGCGGATATACACCGCCGACAGGTTCAACGTCGCGATCACCAGCACCAGCAGCAGCGCGGTGGCGTAGACCAGCGGGCGGGCGGCTTCGACGTTCGGGCTCTGGAAGCCGACGTCATAGATGTGGAAGCCCAGGTGCATGATCTTCTGGTCCAGGTGCAGGTACGGGTAGTTGCCGTCCACTGGCAGCGACGGCGCCAGTTTCACCACACCCACCAGCATCAGCGGCGCCACTTCACCGGCGGCGCGCGCCACGGCGAGGATCATGCCGGTCATCATTGCCGGGCTGGCCATCGGGATAACGATTTTCCACAGCGTTTCCGCTTTGGTCGCGCCGAGGGCCAACGAACCTTCACGCACGGTACGCGGGATACGCGCCAGACCTTCTTCGGTCGCCACGATCACCACCGGCACTGCGAGCAAGGCCAGAGTCAGCGAGGCCCAGAGCAGGCCCGGCGTGCCGAAGGTCGGTGCCGGCAATGCTTCAGGGAAGAACAAGCGGTCGACCGAACCACCCAGCACGTAGACGAAGAAGCCCAGGCCGAACACGCCATACACGATCGCCGGTACGCCGGCGAGGTTGTTCACCGCGATACGAATGACGCGAGTCAGGGTGTTCTGCTTGGCGTATTCGCGCAGGTACACCGCCGCCAGCACGCCGAATGGGGTGACGATCATCGCCATGATCAGGGTCATCATCACGGTGCCAAAGATCGCTGGGAAAATCCCGCCTTCGGTGTTGGCTTCACGGGGATCATCGGAGAGGAATTCCCAGATTTTGCTGAAGTAGAAACCGACCTTGGTCAACGTGCTCATCGCGTTCGGCTGGTAGGCGTGAACCACTTTGCCCAGACCGATTTCAATCTCTTTGCCGTTGGCATCGCGAGCGGTCAACGCGTCGCGGTTGAACTGCGCATGCAGATCGGCCAGACGCGCCTCGATGTCCTGATAGCGCGCGTTCAACTCGGCGCGCTCGGATTCCATGTCCGCTTGTGCGGTGGCGTCGAGTTTGCCTTCAAGCTCCAGCTTGCGGGCGTGCAGGCGGATGCGTTCGAGGCCGGCGTTGATCGCGCCGATGTCGACTTTTTCCAGCGATTTCAGTTGTGCAGCGAGGCCGTTCACGCGGTCGATGCGCGCTTGCAGTTCAGGCCATGCGGCCTCGCCCTCGGCGATGACCTTGCCGTCCTGTTTGACGTTGACCAGGTAGCCGTAGAAGTTGCCCCACTCACGACGCTCGATCGCCATCAGCTCGGGCGGCGTGGTCTGGTTGGTCAGCCACTCGCCGACGATCCAGGTGAAGTCGTTGCCGTTCAGGTCACGGTTGCCGA
The DNA here is from genome assembly GCF_003105095.1 of Pseudomonas sp. NDM. Taxonomy (NCBI): domain Bacteria; kingdom Pseudomonadati; phylum Pseudomonadota; class Gammaproteobacteria; order Pseudomonadales; family Pseudomonadaceae; genus Pseudomonas; species Pseudomonas sp. NDM. The sequence continues at coordinate 9,726 of NZ_QETJ01000146.1, forward strand.
CCTTGATCAGCTCGCGGGTCATGAATTCCGGGCCTTCGTCCGGCACCGGCAGGCCGGCACTCTTCAGACGGGCACGCGGCACTTCTTCTTTTTGCACCACTTCGCCGATCACCAGGTGATTGGCCTGGCCCGGTACGTCGTAATGCGCGTGGATCAGATCCGCCGGCCAGAAGTGACCGAGACCGCGCACGGCAATCACCGCCAACAGGCCAATGGTCATGATGACCGCGATGGACACCGCGCCACCGCTGATCCAGACGCCAGGGGCGCCGCTCTTGAACCATCCTTTCAGGGAGTTCTGTTTCACAGACTTCTACCTTTGCTTAAAGCGACGAGTATTTCTTGCGCAGACGCTGACGAATCAGTTCTGCCAGGGTGTTCATGACGAAGGTGAACATCAGCAGCACCAATGCCGAGAGGAACAGCACGCGGTAGTGGCTGCCGCCGACTTCCGACTCGGGCATTTCCACCGCGACGTTGGCGGCCAGGGTGCGCAGGCCTTCGAACAGGTTCATCTCCATGACCGGGGTGTTGCCGGTGGCCATCAGCACGATCATGGTCTCGCCGACCGCACGGCCCATGCCGATCATCAGCGCCGAGAAAATGCCCGGACTGGCGGTCAGGATCACCACGCGGGTCATGGTCTGCCATGGCGTGGCGCCGAGGGCCAGAGAACCCAGGGTCAGGCCGCGCGGCACGCTGAACACGGCGTCTTCGGCGATCGAGTAGATGTTCGGGATCACCGCAAAACCCATGGCCAGACCGACCACCAGAGCGTTGCGCTGGTCGTAGGTGATGCCCAGGTCGTGGGAAATCCACATGCGCATGTCGCCACCGAAGAACCAGTTTTCCATGAACGGACTCATGTACAGCGACAGCCAGCCCACAAACAGGATCACCGGAATCAGCAGCGCACTTTCCCAGCCATCCGGGACTTTCAGGCGGATCGACTCGGGCAGGCGGCTGAAGGTGAAACCGGCGACGAGGATGCCGATCGGCAGCAGCATCAACAGGCTGAAAATCCCCGGCAGATGACCTTCGACATACGGCGCCAGGAACAGGCCGGCGAAGAAACCGAGGATCACCGTCGGCATCGCCTCCATCAGCTCGATCACCGGTTTGACCTTGCGGCGCATGCCCGGGGCCATGAAGTACGCGGTGTAGATCGCCGCAGCGACGGCGAGTGGTGCCGCCAGCAACATCGCGTAGAACGCGGCTTTCAGGGTGCCGAAGGTCAGCGGCGACAGGCTCAGTTTCGGTTCGAAATCGGTGTTGGCCGCCGTCGATTGCCAGACGTATTTAGGCTCGTCGTAGTTCTCGTACCAGACCTTGCTCCACAACGCGCTCCACGATACTTCCGGGTGCGGGTTGTCGAGCAGCAGCGGTTGCAGCTTGCCGCCGGCTTCGACGATCACCCGGTTGGCGCGTGGCGACAGACCGAACAGGCCCTGGCCTTCAACTACCTGATCAACCAGCAAAGTGCGGTGCGCGGTGCTGTGGAACACGCCGAGCTTGCCGCTGGCATCGAGGGCGAGGAAGCCTTTGCGGCGTTCTTCGGCAGCGATTTCAACGATCGGTGTGGTGCCCATCTCGAAAGTGCGGATCTGCTTCAGGCGCAGCTCGCCATCGGTGTCGCGGGCCATGAACCACTGGGCCAGACCGCCCTTGGAATCACCGACGATCAGCGAGATGCCGCCGACCAGTTGCCCGGTCGCAGTGACTTCGGCGTCGGCATTTTCCAGCAGTTTGTAGCGGCCGTTGAGGCTCTTGTCGCGCAGGCTGAACACGTCGGCCTGGGCACGTCCATTGACCACGTACAGCCATTGCTGACGCGGGTCGACGAAGATGTTTTTCACCGGCTCGGTCATCTGCGGCAGATCGATACGCTTCTGCTCGTTGGTGACTTCGCCGGTCATCATGTTTTCTTCGCTGGTCAGCGAGAGCACGTTGAGTTGCGAACCGGTGGAGCCGACCAGCATCAGCGTCGAGTCGGTGGCGTTGAGGCTGACATGCTCCAGCGCGCCGCCGCTTTCATTCAGCGCGATCGGCGCCTCACCGTACGGGTATTCGATGGCCGGGCTGATGGTTTTCTTGCCATCCGGGTAGCTGACTTTATAGGTGTGACGGAACACCAGCGCCTGGCCGTTGGACAGGCCTACGGCCACCAGCGGATGGCCCGGCTGATCTTCGCCAATCGAAGTCACCGTGGCGCCCGCCGGCAATGGCAGGTCGACGCGCTTGAGTTCAGCGCCACTGTCGATATCGAAAAACAGCGCCTGGCCCTTGTCGGAGACGCGCATGGCCACCTGATTCTGCTCCTCGAGCGAGATCATCAGCGGCTTGCCGGCGTCCTGCATCCAGGCCGGGGTGATCGAGTCTTTCGCGGTCAGGTCGGCACCCTGGAACAAGGGCGCAACGACATACGCGAGGAAAAAGAAAATCAGGGTGATTGCCGCGAGCACCGCCAGGCCGCCAACAAGGACGTACCAGCGGGTGAAGCGATCCTTGAGCGCGCGAATGCGACGCTTGCGTTGCAGCTCAGGCGTATTGAAATCAATGCGCTTGGGAGGGGAAGACGTAGTCATTGGGGAATTGGCCAGATCGTTCATGCGCACACCCTAGCGATCCTGTATGACAGAAAGATGACAGTGCAGTGACGCAGCAAATCCGCCGCCAGCGGGATGCTGGAGGAGGATCGAAAAATTCGATGTAGTGAAACCTGTGCAGGAGCTGTCGAGGGAACCGAGGCTGCGATC
>NZ_QETJ01000147.1:0-12466 GCF_003105095.1 Pseudomonas sp. NDM
CTCGCGATGGCGGTGTCATTCGAATCACTGCTGACTGTCATGACGCTATCGCGAGCAGGCTCACTCCTACAGGGGACGCGGCCCGTTCACATGTTGATCAAGCCTGCGCCTGACCTTCGGCGAGGAAGAACCAGGTTTCCAGCACGGTGTCCGGGTTCAGCGACACGCTTTCGATGCCCTGCTCCATCAGCCACTTGGCCAGATCCGGATGGTCGGAAGGACCCTGACCGCAGATGCCGATGTACTTGCCGGCCTTGTTGCACGCCTGAATGGCGTTGGCCAACAGCTTCTTCACCGCCGGATTACGCTCGTCGAACAAGTGGGCGATGATCCCCGAGTCGCGGTCCAGACCCAGCGTCAGTTGGGTCAGGTCGTTGGAGCCGATCGAGAAACCGTCGAAGAATTCGAGGAATTCCTCGGCCAGAATCGCGTTGGATGGCAGTTCGCACATCATGATCACGCGCAGACCGTTTTCGCCGCGCTTCAAGCCGTTTTCGGCGAGCAGATCGACCACCTGGCTGGCTTCGCCGAGAGTCCGGACGAACGGCACCATGATTTCCACGTTGGTCAGGCCCATCTCGTTGCGCACACGCTTCAGCGCGCGGCATTCAAGTTCGAAGCAGTCGCGAAACGATTCGCTGATGTAACGCGAAGCGCCACGGAAGCCGAGCATCGGGTTTTCTTCTTCCGGCTCGTAGAGCTTGCCGCCGATCAGGTTGGCGTATTCGTTGGACTTGAAGTCCGACAAGCGCACGATGACTTTTTTCGGCGTGAACGCAGCAGCCAGGGTGCTGATGCCTTCCACCAGTTTGTCGACATAGAAGTCGACCGGGTCGCTGTAACCGGCGATGCGCTTGTCGACGCTGTCCTTGATGTCCTGCGGCAGGCCGTCGTAGTTCAACAGCGCTTTCGGGTGCACGCCGATCATGCGGTTGATGATGAATTCCAGACGCGCCAGACCGACGCCGGCGTTCGGCAACTGCGCGAAGTCGAAAGCGCGATCCGGGTTGCCGACGTTCATCATGATCTTGAACGGCAGCTCCGGCATGGCATCGACGGAGTTCTTCTTGATGTCGAAGCCCAACTCGCCTTCGAAGATGTAACCGGTATCGCCTTCGGCGCAGGACACGGTGACGCCCTGGCCATCCTTCAGCAGTTGAGTGGCGTTGCCGCAACCGACCACCGCCGGAATGCCCAACTCGCGAGCGATGATCGCCGCGTGGCAGGTACGCCCGCCACGGTTGGTCACGATGGCGCTGGCGCGCTTCATCACCGGTTCCCAGTCCGGGTCGGTCATGTCGGAGACCAGCACGTCGCCCGGCTGGACCTTGTCCATCTCGGAAACGTCTTTGATGATCCGCACTTTGCCGGCGCCGATGCGCTGACCGATCGCGCGACCTTCCACCAGCACAGTGCCGGTTTCTTTCAGCAGGTAACGTTCCATGACGTTGGCCTGGGTGCGGCTTTTCACGGTTTCCGGACGCGCCTGGACGATGTACAGCTTGCCGTCGTCACCGTCCTTGGCCCACTCGATGTCCATCGGGCAGCCGTAGTGCTTCTCGATGATCATCGCCTGTTTGGCCAGCTCGCTGACTTCGGCGTCGGTCAGGCAGAAACGCGCGCGTTCGGCCTTGTCGACGTCGACGGTCTTGACCGAACGACCGGCCTTGGCCTCGTCGCCGTAGATCATCTTGATGGCTTTGCTGCCCAGGTTGCGCCGCAGGATGGCCGGACGACCGGCCTCCAGCGTGCCCTTGTGCACATAGAATTCATCCGGGTTGACCGCGCCTTGTACGACGGTTTCGCCCAGGCCGTAGGCGCCGGTGATGAACACCACGTCACGGAAACCCGATTCGGTATCGAGGGTGAACATTACGCCGGCGGTGCCGGTTTCCGAACGTACCATGCGCTGCACGCCAGCTGACAGCGCGACCAGTTTATGGTCGAAGCCCTGGTGCACGCGGTAGGAAATCGCACGGTCGTTGAACAGCGAGGCGAACACCTCTTTGGCGGCGCGGATAACGTTTTCCACACCACGGATGTTCAGGAAGGTTTCCTGCTGACCGGCGAAGGAAGCGTCCGGCAGGTCTTCGGCGGTGGCGGAAGAACGCACGGCCACGGCCACGTCAGGGTTGCCGGCCGACAGCGCGGCGAACGCGGTGCGGATCTCGGTGTTGAGTTTTTCCGGGAACTCGGCGTCCATGATCCATTGGCGGATCTGTGCGCCGGTCTTGGCCAGGGCATTGACGTCGTCGACGTCGAGCGCGTCGAGGGCCTTGTGGATCTGCTCGTTCAGGCCGCTCAGTTCGAGGAAGTCACGATAGGCCTGAGCCGTCGTGGCGAAGCCGCCGGGGACCGAAACACCGGCGCCTGCCAGGTTACTGATCATCTCGCCCAGGGATGCGTTCTTGCCCCCCACATGCTCAACATCGTGTTTGCCGAGCTTATCGAGGGAAACTACGTACTCTACCAAGGTGATCTCTCCACTAACTGTGTTGGAAAAGCTCAGAAACCGGCGGCCCGGGGGAGCCTTGGCCGGTTGTATGGCCTGGACCTGGAAAATAAGTGAGAATGCGGGCCAATGGCGGCCGGCAAATCGCGCCTATCATATCCAAGAATGCTCATTAGTCTAAGGCCCAAGGTGCAAATGAAACGATCTGCTTTCTTCATCTCCGATGGCACCGGCATTACCGCCGAAACCCTGGGTCAAAGCCTCTTGGCGCAGTTCGAAAACATTACCTTCAGCAAGTTCACGCGGCCCTACATCGACAGCGTGGAAAAAGCGCGGGCCATGGTACAACAAATCAACAAAGCCGCTGAAACCGACGGCTTTCGGCCGATCATCTTCGACACCATCGTCAATCAGGACATTCGTGAGATTCTCGCAACGTCCAATGGTTTCATGATCGACATTTTCTCGACCTTCCTCGCGCCGCTCGAACAGGAGCTCACCGAGCACTCTTCCTACACCGTGGGCAAGTCCCACTCCATCGGGCACAACTCCAATTACATGGAGCGCATCGAGGCGGTGAACTTCGCCCTCGACAACGATGACGGCGCGCGCACCCACTATTACGACAAAGCCGATCTGATACTAGTGGGCGTGTCGCGATGCGGCAAAACCCCGACGTGTCTGTACATGGCCATGCAGTTCGGCATCCGCGCGGCCAACTATCCGCTGACCGAAGACGACATGGAGCGCCTGACCCTGCCAACCGCCCTGCGCGCCCACCAGCACAAGCTGTTCGGGCTGACCATCGACCCTGATCGCCTCACCGCGATCCGCAACGAGCGCAAGCCCAACAGCCGCTATTCGAGCTACGCCCAGTGCGAATTCGAAGTGCGCGAAGTGGAAAACCTGTTCCGCCGCGAGAACATCCCGCACATCAATTCCACGCATTTTTCCGTGGAAGAGATTTCGGCGAAGATTCTCGTGGAGAAAGGGGTTGAGCGGCGGTTCAAGTAGTCCGGCGTCGCCTGATCTGGCGCCTTCGCGAGCAGGCTCGCGATGAACGATAACGCGATCTGTCAGAGCACAAACAGGTCGATGAATCGATTCACCGGCGTGGCCTCAAGCCGCGCCTGATCCTCGCACAGCGCAAAAATCTCAGCGCAGCGCTGGCCAGCGAAACGCGTGGCGAGGTTGGTCTTGAACTTGTCCTCCAGCAACGGAATGCCTTCGGCGCGACGGCGGCGATGGCCGATCGGGTATTCCACCAGCACGTTTTCGGTGCTGCTGCCGTCCTTGAAAAACACCTGCACGGCATTGGCAATCGAGCGTTTGTCGGCTTCGAGGTATTCGCGGGTGAACCGTGGTTCTTCGACGATGACCATTTTCTCGCGCAACACATCAATGATCGGGTGCGCCTTGTGGAAGTCGTCTTCGTAGTGCTCGGCCACCAGGTTGCCAAATGCCAGCGGCACGGCGGTCATGTATTGCAGACAATGATCGCGGTCGGCAGCGTTGGCCAGCGGGCCGACCTTGGAAATGATGCGGATCGCCGATTCGTGAGTGGTGATGACGATGCGGTCGATCTCGTGCAGGCGATTGCGCACCTGCGGATGCAAGGTCACCGCCGCCTCGCAGGCGGTCTGCGCATGGAACTCGGCGGGGAAGCTGATCTTGAACAGCACGTTTTCCATCACGTAACTGCCGAACGGCCGGGAAAAGCTGAAAGCGCGCTTCTCTTCGGACTTGAGCGCCAGATCGTTGTTGGTGTGGCTGAACGATACGTCATAAAAGCCCCATTGCTTCGCGCTCAGCACCCCGGGAATGCCCATCTCGCCGCGCATGGCGATGTCGGCCAGCCTTACACCGCGACTCGCCGCATCCCCCGCCGCCCAGGATTTCCGCGAGCCGGCGTTGGGCGCATGCCGATAGGTGCGCAGCGCCTGACCGTCGGCGAAGGCATGGGACAGCGCCGCCAACAGCTGCTCGCGATTGGCTCCCATCAGTCTGGCGCTGACGGCGGTTGAAGCGACTTTCACCAGAATGACGTGATCGAGTCCTACACGGTTGAAAGAGTTTTCCAGGGCGATCACGCCTTGAATCTCGTGGGCCATGATCATCGCTTCCAGCACATCGCGAAGGGTCAGTGGTGCTTCACCGTTGGCGATGCGTTGCTGCGACAGGTGATCGGCCACGGCGAGGATGGCACCGAGGTTGTCGGACGGATGGCCCCATTCGGCGGCGAGCCAAGTGTCGTTGTAATCGAGCCAGCGGACGATGCAGCCGATGTCCCACGCGGCTTTGACCGGGTCGAGCCGGTAACTGGTGCCGGGCACTCGCGCACCGAACGGCACAATCGTGCCCTCGACAATGGGTCCAAGATGCTTGGTGCATTCGGGAAAACGCAGAGCCAGCAGACCGCAGCCCAGCGTGTCGATCAGGCAGTTGCGCGCGGTGTTCAGCGCTTCGGCGGATTCGGGCTTGAAGGTGAGGACGTAATCGGCGATGTCCTGCAGGACACGGTCGTAGTCGGGGCGGTTGTTCAGGTCGACGTTGGCGCTCATGGTGGTTCTCCTGTTCGGGGAAATGAGTGGTTGGGTCTTCCTCAAGGGCTTGGCTGGTTTATGGTTGGTGATATCTGGTTTCTATGTGTTGTGTCAGAGGGTAGCCCCTCACCCTAGCCCTCTCCCGAGGGAGAGGGGACCGATTGGGGGATGCTGTGGAGGTTCACCGGCCTGAAAGTCCATCGCTGAATCCATAATCGCCAACCTGCGTGGTCGACGAATCACAGCAGATACTTCTTCCTCGCCCCAGATCGCCGATTCCCTGCTGAATCCACAATCGCCTCGGTCTTTCAGGTCGATGTACCACGCAAGACACCTCGGTCGGCCACCTCTCCCTCCGGGAGAGGGCTGGGGTGAGGGTAAAATGTCGAGTCAGAACGAGTCAGCAGGCACGCGGACGTAACCTTCCATGAGCACCCGGGCACTGCGGCTCATGATGGCCTTCTTCACCACCCACTCGCCGTTTTCCAGCGTCGCCTCAGCGCCCACACGCAGCGTTCCCGACGGATGGCCGAAACGCACGGCAGTGCGTTCAATCCCACCCGCAGCAAGATTGACCAACGTGCCGGAAATCGCCGCCGCTGTGCCGATCGCCACCGCGGCCGTGCCCATCATTGCGTGGTGCAGTTTGCCCATCGACAACGCGCGTACCAGCAGATCCACATCACCCGCGGCAATCGCTTTACCGCTCGACGCCACGTAATCCGCAGGCTTGGCGACAAACGCGACTTTCGGCGTGTGCTGCCGTTTCGCTGCCTCTTCCAGATTGGAAATCAGGCCCATGCGCAACGCACCGTAGGCACGAATCGTCTCGAACATCAGCAACGCTTTCGGATCGCCGTTGATCGCACCTTGCAGCTCGGTGCCGGTGTAGCCGATGTCTTCGGCGTTGACGAAAATCGTCGGGATCCCGGCATTGATCATGGTCGCCTTGAACGTGCCGACACCCGGGACCTCAAGCTCATCGACGAGATTGCCGGTGGGGAACATCGAGCCACCGCCGCCCTCTTCCTCTGCCGCCGGATCCATGAATTCGACCTGCACTTCCGCCGCCGGAAAGGTCACGCCGTCGAGTTCGAAATCACCGGTTTCCTGCACTTCGCCGTTGGTGATCGGCACGTGGGCGATGATGGTCTTGCCGATGTTGGCCTGCCACACGCGCACCACCGCCACGCCGTTGTGCGGAATGCGGCTGGCGTCGACCAGACCGTTGCTGATGGCGAACGAGCCGACCGCGGCCGAGAGGTTGCCGCAGTTGCCGCTCCAGTCCACGAACGGTTTGTCGATGGACACTTGGCCAAACAGGTAATCGACATCGTGATCGGCGCGGGTGCTCTTCGACAGAATTACGGTTTTGCTGGTACTGGACGTCGCGCCGCCCATGCCGTCGATCTGCTTGTCGTACGGGTCGGGGCTGCCGATCACCCGCAGCAGCAACGCATCGCGGGCCGGGCCGGGCACCTGCGCGGCTTCGGGCAGATCAGTGAGGCTGAAAAACACGCCTTTGCTGGTGCCGCCGCGCATATAGGTGGCAGGGATTTTGATCTGTGGTGCGTGAGCCATGATTGCTCCTTTGAAGCGGCCAAGGGACTGATCACCCATTGGCCGCTGAACCTGTTTAAACGGCTACCGCCGATCCTTCGAGGAAGTCCTGAGCGAAGCGCTGCAACACGCCGCCCGCCTCGTAGATCGACACTTCTTCAGCGGTATCGAGACGGCAGGTCACCGGCACTTCCACGCGTTCGCCGTTCTTGCGATGAATCACCAGCGTCAGGTCCGCGCGCGGTTTGCGCGCACCGATCACGTCATAGGTTTCGCTGCCATCAATGGCCAGGGTGTGGCGGTTGGTGCCGGGTTTGAATTCCAGCGGCAACACGCCCATGCCCACCAGGTTGGTGCGGTGAATACGCTCGAACCCTTCGGCGGCAATCGCCTCGACACCGGCCAGACGTACGCCCTTCGCCGCCCAGTCGCGGGACGAACCCTGACCGTAATCGGCGCCGGCGATGATGATCAGTGGCTGCTTGCGTTCCATGTAGGTTTCGATGGCTTCCCACATGCGCATGACCTGGCCTTCCGGCTCGACGCGGGCCAGCGAACCCTGCTTGACCTTGCCGTTTTCCACGACCATTTCGTTGAACAGTTTCGGGTTGGCGAACGTCGCACGCTGGGCCGTCAAGTGGTCACCACGGTGGGTGGCGTAGGAGTTGAAGTCCTCCTCCGACAAGCCCATTTTCGCCAGGTATTCGCCGGCAGCGCTGTCGAGCATGATCGCGTTGGATGGCGACAGGTGATCGGTGGTGATGTTGTCCGGCAGCACCGCCAGCGGGCGCATGCCTTTCAAAGGGCGGGCGCCGGCCAGTGCGCCTTCCCAGTACGGCGGACGGCGGATGTAGGTGCTCATTTCGCGCCAGTCGTACAGCGGCGCGACTTTCGGCCCGGTGTCTTCATGCACGGCGAACATCGGGATGTAGACCTGACGGAACTGCTCAGGCTTGACCGACGACTTCACCACCGCATCGATTTCTTCGTCGCTCGGCCAGATGTCCTTGAGTCGAATTTCCCGACCATCGACCACGCCAAGCACATCCTTCTCGATATCGAAACGGATGGTCCCGGCGATCGCGTAAGCAACCACCAGCGGCGGCGAGGCGAGAAACGCCTGTTTGGCGTACGGGTGAATGCGCCCGTCGAAATTGCGGTTGCCGGACAGCACGGCGGTCGCATACAGATCGCGGTCGATGATCTCTTGCTGGATCAGCGGATCGAGGGCGCCAGACATGCCATTGCAGGTGGTGCAGGCAAACGCGACAACGCCGAAGCCGAGCTGCTCCAGTTCGGTGGTCAGCCCCGCTTCGTCGAGGTACAGCGCTACGGTTTTCGAACCCGGCGCCAGCGAGGATTTGACCCACGGCTTGCGCGTCAGCCCGAGCTTGTTGGCGTTGCGCGCCAAGAGGCCAGCGGCGATGACGTTGCGCGGGTTGCTGGTGTTGGTGCAACTGGTGATGGCGGCGATGATCACCGCGCCGTCGGGCATTTGCCCAGGCACATCATCCCACTGGCCGGAGATGCCTTTGGCGGCCAGATCCGAGACCGCAACGCGGGCGTGCGGATTGCTCGGGCCGGCCATGTTGCGCACTACCGAGGACAAATCGAAGGTCAGACCACGCTCGTATTGCGCGCCTTTGAGACTGTCGGCCCACAGCCCGGTCAATTTGGCGTATTGCTCGACCAACTGCACTTGCTGATCTTCACGACCGGTCAGTTTCAGGTAATCGATGGTCTGCTGGTCGATGTAGAACATCGCCGCCGTGGCGCCGTATTCCGGGGCCATGTTGGAGATGGTCGCGCGGTCGCCGAGGGTCAGCGCCGCCGCGCCTTCGCCGAAGAATTCCAGCCAGGCGCCGACGACTTTCTGCTTGCGCAGGTACTCGGTCAGGGCCAGGACCATGTCGGTGGCGGTGATGCCCGGTTGCAGCTTGCCGGTCAGTTCGACGCCGACACTTTCCGGCAAACGCATCCACGAAGCGCGGCCGAGCATCACGCTCTCGGCTTCGAGGCCGCCGACACCGATGGCGATCACACCCAGCGCATCGACGTGCGGGGTGTGGCTGTCAGTACCGACGCACGTGTCGGGGAACGCCACGCCTTCGCGCACCTGAATCACCGGCGACATTTTCTCCAGGTTGATCTGGTGCATGATGCCGTTGCCCGGCGGGATCACATCAACGTTCTTGAAGGCCTTTTTGGTCCAGTTGATGAAGTGGAAACGGTCTTCGTTGCGACGGTCTTCGATGGCGCGGTTCTTCTCGAAGGCCTGGGCATCGAAACCGCCCGCCTCGACGGCCAGCGAGTGGTCGACGATCAATTGCGTCGGCACCACCGGGTTGACCTGCGCCGGATCACCACCCTGCAGAGCGATGGCGTCACGCAGGCCGGCAAGATCGACCAGTGCGGTCTGGCCGAGGATGTCATGGCAAACCACCCGCGCCGGAAACCACGGGAAATCCAGATCGCGCTTGCGCTCGATCAGTTGCTTGAGGGAATCGGTGAGCGTGGCCGGGTCGCAGCGACGCACGAGGTTTTCCGCGAGCACGCGGGAGGTGTACGGCAGGGCGTCGTAGCTGCCAGGCGCAATCGCCTCGACCGCCGCGCGGGTGTCGAAGTAATCCAGCGGCGTGCCGGGAAGGTTTTTGCGGAATTCTGTGTTCATCGGGTCAGGACTCGGGTCACGGTAGTTTCAAAGGGTGGGGTCTGACATCAACCTTGAGATCCACACCGTCCCCCTGTAGGAGTGAGCCTGCTCGCGATAGCGGTAGATCAGTCGACATCAATATTGAATGTCAGTCCGTCATCGCGAGCAGGCTCACTCCTACAGGGATTTGCGGTGGTTTCAAGGATCGGGTCAGCTCACCAGTCAGCGACGTTCGATTGGCACGAACTTGCGCTGTTCGACGCCGGTGTACTCGGCGCTTGGGCGGATGATGCGGTTGTTGGCGCGTTGTTCGAATACGTGCGCGGCCCAGCCGGTCAGGCGCGAGCAGACGAAGATCGGCGTGAACAGCTTGGTCGGAATGCCCATGAAGTGGTACGCCGAGGCATGGTAGAAATCGGCGTTGGGGAACAGTTTCTTCTGCTCCCACATGGTCTTGTCGATGGCTTCCGATACCGCGAACAACACCTTGTCACCGACCTCGTCGGCGAGTTTTTTCGCCCAGCCCTTGATCACCTCGTTGCGCGGATCGCTGTCCTTATAGATCGCGTGGCCGAAGCCCATGATCTTGTCTTTGCGCTCGAGCATGCCGAGGGTGCCCTTGATCGCCTCTTCCGGCGACGAGAAGCGCTCGATCATTTCCATCGCCGCTTCGTTGGCGCCGCCGTGCAACGGGCCACGCAGCGAACCGATGGCCGCCGTGACGCACGAGTACAGATCCGACAACGTCGAGGCGCAAACGCGCGCGGTGAACGTCGAGGCGTTGAATTCGTGCTCGGCGTAGAGGATCAGCGACACGTTCATGACTTTGACGTGCAGTTCGCTCGGTTTCCTGTCGTGCAGCAAATGCAGGAAGTGGCCGCCAATGGTCGGCTCGTCGCTGACGCAATCGATGCGTTTGCCGTCGTGGCTGAAGCGATACCAGTAGCACATGATCGCCGGGAACGCGGCGAGCAGACGGTCGGTCTTGTCGCGCTGCTCGGAGAAGTCTTTCTCTGGCTCGATGTTGCCGAGGAACGAGCAACCGGTGCGCATCACATCCATCGGATGCGCGTCGGCGGGAATGCGTTCAAGCACTTCTTTAAGCGCTTGCGGCAGATCGCGCAGCTTGCTCAGCTTGCTCTGGTAGTCGGCCAGTTGCGCTTTTGTCGGCAGCTCGCCGTACAGCAGCAGATAGGCGACTTCTTCAAATTGCGCGTCGGCGGCCAGTTCACGCACGTCGTAGCCGCGGTAGGTCAACCCGGCACCGGCCTGGCCCACGGTGGACAGTGCGGTTTGCCCGGCGACCTGGCCCCGGAGCCCGGCGCCACTGAGTACTTTTGCTTCGGCCATTGCTATCTCCAATTTTTGAATTTGTTAGGGAATCTGCAATTACGGTGTTGTTCGCAAAAGATCGCAGCCTTCGGCAGCTCCTACATCGACCGCGTTCCTGTAGGAGCTGTCGAGTGAAACGAGGCTGCGATCTTTTGATCTTTCAATCATTTTTTCGCAGCAAACAACGCATCGAGCTTCTGCTCGAACGTGTGGTAATCGATACGATCGTAGAGCTCCATGCGAGTCTGCATGGTGTCGATGACATTCTGTTGCGTGCCATCGCGGCGGATCGCGGTGTAGACATTTTCCGCGGCCTTGTTCATCGCGCGGAACGCCGACAGCGGGTACAGCACCAGGGAAACATCGGCGCCGGCCAGTTGCTCGGTGGTGTACAGCGGGGTCGCACCGAACTCGGTGATGTTGGCGAGGATCGGCGCTTTCACGCGGTTGGCGAACAGCTTGTACATGTCCAGTTCGGTGATGGCTTCCGGGAAAATCATGTCAGCGCCGGCCTCAATGCATGCGGCCGCGCGATCAAGCGCCGACTCCAGCCCTTCCACCGCCAGCGCATCGGTACGCGCCATGATCACGAAGCTGTCGTCGGTGCGCGCATCGACTGCCGCCTTGATGCGATCGACCATTTCCTGCTGGCTGACAATTTCTTTATTGGGGCGATGGCCGCAACGCTTGGCGCCGACCTGATCCTCAATGTGAATCGCCGCCGCGCCGAACTTGATCATCGACTTGACCGTTCGAGCCACGTTGAACGCCGATGAACCGAAGCCGGTATCCACGTCCACCAGCAGCGGCAGGTCGCAGACATCGGTGATCCGCCGTACGTCGGTCAGAACATCATCCAGCCCGGTGATGCCCAGGTCCGGCACGCCAAGAGATCCCGCGGCCACACCGCCACCAGACAGATAGATCGCCTTGAAACCGGCGCGTTTGGCCAGCAGCGCGTGGTTGGCGTTGATCGCGCCGACCACTTGCAAAGGATGCTCGCTGGCGACCGCATCGCGGAAGCGCTGGCCCGGCGTGTTCAGGTTGGAACTCATGAGTCACCTCGTTCAGTGGCTGTCTGGTTGTGGGCGCCGTCTTCGTAGTGACGGGCGATGTTGCGTTTCGAGGCGCCGATGTGGCGGCGCATCAACAGTTCCGCGAGCTCGCCGTCACGGTCGGCGATGGCATCGAGAATGCGGTGGTGTTCGGCGAAGGCCTGGTGCGGGCGGTTCGGCGTGGTGGAAAACTGGATGCGGTACATGCGCACCAGTTGATACAGCTCGCCGCAGAGCATCTGCGTCAGCGTGCGATTGCCGCTGCCCTGGATGATCCGGTAATGAAAGTCGAAATCGCCTTCCTGCTGGTAATAACCGACGCCGGCCTGGAACGCCGCATCGCGCTCGTGGGTTTCCAGAACCCGGCGCAACTCGTCGATTTCCGCGACGCTCATGCGCTCGGCAGCGAGGCGGCAGGCCATGCCTTCGAGGGATTCGCGGATTTCGTAGAGTTCGATCAATTCGGCATGGCTGAGTGAGACCACCCGCGCCCCCACGTGCGGCACACGCACCAGCAGGCGCTGGCCTTCCAGACGGTGGATTGCCTCACGCAACGGCCCCCGGCTGATTCCATAGGTGCGCGCCAGCTCCGGCTCGGAAATCTTGCTGCCCGGGGCGATTTCGCCTTTGACGATAGCGGCCTGGATGCGCCGGAAAACGTTTTCCGAGAGCGTCTCGGAATCGTCGCCGCTGATGACCGGGGGATCGAGTTGATCCAGCATGATTGTCGACACCTTTAAATCCAATGCGGCAAAAACTAGCCAATCCCGCGTGATCAGTCAAAGGATAAATAAGTATTGTCGACAATCGTCTAATAACCTAAAAAGATCGCAGCCTTCGGCAGCTCCTACAGAATGCAGGCCACCCCTTT
>NZ_QETJ01000148.1:0-12446 GCF_003105095.1 Pseudomonas sp. NDM
CGCATATGAACCTCGCAGTTCCCGAATCGGGACAGTCCGCCCAAGCGGGGCGTATGCAGATTGGAGATGATTTCGGACGAAACGTTCAGCCATGAAAAAGCCCGACATCGAGTCGGGCTTCTTGTGACACGCGATCAGTTTCAGTGGCGCTTGTGACCTTTGCCCAGGTTGCTGCCGACTGCGCCGCCTGCCGCACCGCCCAGACCCGCGCCGATGGTGGCGCCGTTGCGGCCGCCCAGGCTGTTGCCGATCACCGAACCACCGGCTGCACCGACTCCGCCGCCGATCGCTGCCTTGGTGCGGCTACCTTTGCGCGCTGCTACTGCGCTGCCCGCTGCGCCCGCGACGCCAGCACCAATGACGGCGCCGGTGCTGCCGCCCATTTTCTGACCGACCACGTTGCCCAGCGCGCCACCCAGGCCACCGCCCAGCGCAGCGGTGCCATCACCGGCAGCGATCGCACCTTGAGCAACCAGAAGGCCAAGAACCAGTGCAGGCAGTGTTAAACGCATGACGAAAACCTCAAATAAACGGGATGACGAGAAGGAGCGGGATTTAATGCGCTCGGCGCAGGAAAGTCCAGACGCGGGCAACAGCGTCGATTGGACCGCGATCAAGGAAAAGGTTTTATGCCGGGCAAAAAAAAGCCCGCTGGGGAGACGGGCTGGAGACTTGCTTTCTAACGGATGGCTTCACCCTACGTTGACCAACGTGAAAAGTTTGTGAAAAAAAACCGACATTAATGTCAACGCCCCGCAGGCATTTCCAGCAGGCAATCCTGCGCCCATAAAAAACCCCGTTCAGTGACGGGGTACGGGATGAAATCACTTTCTCGCCCTTGCCGAGACCTTGGGCAGGAATTTCGCTTTTGGCCCTTTAGGGGCTGTGGACTTGATTCTCCCGATGCTCACCGGATCTTCGCCAAAACCCGACTGATACTCCGTCTGACCGCAGCGCACACAGTTGTTGAATGAAAACTCAGCGCCATCGTCTTCGATATACGGACCTGTCATAGCCTCTCCCCTGCGGAACCGGGCCGATACCGGCAAAACTGTTTTGCCTGAAAAAATATCGACCTCCGAGGATTTTGAGACTAGCCGGTCATTCCGGGACTAGCCGTACACAAAGCATGATCCCCGACGAGCGGAAGATCCCATCCCAGTGACACAATTGGAGCCCTATCGCTCAAGACAGTTGGCTTTGGAGACGATTTCCTCTACGCAGGCCGAGACTGAAATTTGGCTTGCATCGAGAACCAATGCGGGAGATTCAGGCACCTCGTAGGGTGCGCTGATCCCCGTAAACTCCGGGATCAGACCAGCGCGGGCCTTGCGATAAAGCCCCTTCGGATCCAGCCGCTCACATACATCGAGTGGCGTATTCAGATAGACCTCGAGAAAACGCTCGTCGCCAATGATGGATCGGGCTTTTCCACGGCTCACTCTGGTCGGAGAGATACATGCCACCATCACGGTGATACCCGCGTCATTCATCAAACGCGCTACTTCAGCGATACGGCGAATATTTTCGGAGCGATCCTCAGCACTGAAACCCAAGTCGCTGCAAAGTCCGTGGCGAACGTTATCGCCATCCAGCACGAAGGCAGGCTTGCCACTTTCAATCAGCATTTTTTCAATAGCGAACGCCAGCGTCGATTTGCCTGAACCACTCAATCCGGTAAACCAAATGGTAAAAGGCTTCTGCGCCACGACACGCTCTCGATCACTGGGAGCAACTTGAGTGGGGTGCAAAACGACATTCTCAGGCACGCTGTTTTTTTCGCTTGTCATACGCATCCTCATCTCGCGTAGAGTCTGAGTTCAAACACGTTAGTCTTCAGCGGCAACTCGCCGCTCAAAAGCCATGGATCGGGCCAGACATCATGATCGACCGTTATTCGATAAACCGGCTGACAGTCGAACCGATCCAGCGAATACCCAATGACCCCTCGAGAAAAGGCAGCCTGGCTGCGTCTACCGTTAGACGCCATTCGTCATTCAGATAAAATTCCAGCCCTGCTTCACTCGCTACCACGCGAATGTCCCCGCTATGAGGAAGTCCCGTGATCTGCACGTCGGGCTCGGGATTCCAGTGCGCGCCATCATTTGTCCAAAGTACCAGTCCGGCCTCGACATCATTGATAGGCTGTATCAGCAGTGCGTTCATATCCGTGTCACCGCCACTGCCCTGATAAGTCACCACCGCAACGTGGGAATCGGTAGATGGCGTGTCCAACGAATAACTGAACGCCAGGCTACGTTGTGCTTGCGAAACGTCTTCAATCTTCTTGATCAGACACAGGTTACCGAGGATGGCCTCTTTGCCGCCGTCTTCAAGTGTCTTCGGCACGCCATAGACGAGTTCGACGCCCGCCCATTCCTGCTGAATGTTTTTCGAACGCTGGCAAGCAGCCAGACGCTCTTCAGACTTACGGTTGAACAGACTTCGCTCGAACAACTCCGATACAAACGGAAAAGTATGACCGTGGTGTGCATAGTCTTTTACGTTCAACAGGCGGACTTCGTTGACGGCGCCGTAAGGACCAAGGCAAATGTAGTCCAGTGCTTTATAGGTGCCCCGTTCCAGAACCCATAAACCGCTCATGGAACTGCGGCGCAAATCACGTCCGGTCATCTGGCTTTCTCCCACCAACATGATGTCGGACGAGACCGCCAGGCCTCGCGTATAGATTGGACTCCCTGACTCCCAGAGAACTTCATTGCTTTCCAGATCGATCAGCGCACCGATATTGCTGTGGCAGGCAATTTTCTGCCCCTCGTCCGATACCCACACATTGTGCAGGCCCGTACGTCGCTCAATGGGCTTGACACTGACCAGCTCCAACGCCGGATAAGTCAGTACTGCCATTAACGAACCGTTATGGTGGCCGTGAGCGATGACATAAAGATGACCATCTTTTTCGAATACGGAATTCAGATGATCGCCGGTGATTTCATCCAGTGAAAGACGATCCCAGCGAACGTTGCTCAGCCGCTTTTCCTGAAAATGCCCGGGCTTTTCCAGGTCGACCACAGTGATCGCGTTACGTCCGGTGTTGGTACACACCACGCGACCGTCAGATGCGCAGAGCAACTGGTGTGGTTCCGAGAGGAAGGTTTCGGAATGGAAACTACCGTGCGAAAGAAATCCCACTTCAGAGGTAGCGTAGGTCTGGATATCCTTCAGCTTTACGTTATCCAGCCCAGAATGGCTGAGCACAAAATCCTTGCCGCCCGGAAACCATGAAACGCCGTAATATTCAGTGCGTTCGTTCTCGAGCGGGATAACTTTTCTGGAATGCACCTCGACGAGGAGCAAATATCCTGTGGTCGCAACGACTGCAAATAGCGGTTCCACTACTCTCTACCTCAGAAATGTAAATCTCGACCCTTTTTGATGCAGCGAGTGACGCAGAGCCATGAGTGCGGCCATTCTAACTGGTCAGTACAATAGTTCAACGCCAACAAAACCGGATTCCGGCCCCCGCGCGGAGCCGATCGACGCGCAGCAGATGATGCCCGAGCAATTTTCGAACACGCAGAAAACAAAAAACCCGACTTCTTTCGAAGTCGGGTTTTTTGCTATTCAATTTGGCGGTGAAGGAGAGATTCGAACTCTCGATACAGTTTCCTGTATACACACTTTCCAGGCGTGCTCCTTAAGCCACTCGGACACTTCACCGTATCTCTGCAGACATGTTCTGTCTGTCGAGGCGCGCTAATGTAGTCGAAAGCTTTTCCGATGGCAAACTTTTTTTCAGAATTTTCATGCGCTTAAGAGAGCGGACTGCACTGGGCCAGGCGGAGGATGGCAAACTCGCCAATCTCGGGTAACCGACGTGCTTCCTTTATGGAAGGCAAGAGGCGCGCAGCGCTGGCTGAAGCGCAAAACGGTGACTGGCAGGTCAGTCACGGCGCTTTACCTGGCCTGCGGCGGTGGGTAACGTCTGCCCTTCTTTCTAATAAGGAATAGCGTCATGAGCGAGTTGATTGCCTACCACCTCGAAGACGGTATCGCGACCCTGACCCTGAACAATGGCAAGGTCAACGCCATTTCCCCCGATGTGATTGCGGCATTTAACGCGGCACTGGATCAAGCGGTCGCGGATCGGGCTGTGGTGATCATTACCGGCCAGCCGGGGATTCTCTCAGGAGGTTATGACCTGAAGGTGATGACGGCCGGCCCGAAAGAGGCCGTTGCGCTGGTGACCGCCGGTTCGACGCTGGCCCGTCGCCTGCTCTCTCACCCGTTTCCGGTGATCGTTGCCTGTCCGGGACACGCCGTGGCAAAGGGCGCTTTCCTGCTGTTATCCGCCGATTACCGCATCGGTGTCGATGGCCCGTTCAGCATCGGTCTGAACGAAGTGCAGATCGGTATGACCATGCACCATGCCGGTATCGAGCTGGCGCGTGATCGCTTGCGGCGTTCGGCTTTCCATCGCTCAGTGATCAATGGCGAAATGTTCGATCCGAAAAGTGCCGTTGATGCAGGTTTCCTCGACAAGGTCGTCACTGCAGAAGAATTGCAGGGCGCCGCCCTGGCTGCCGCGCGTCAGTTGAAGAAAATCAATATGCTCGCGCACAAGAACACCAAGCTGAAAGTGCGCAAACAACTGCTGGAAACCCTCGACGATGCCATCCTCCAGGATCAACAACATCTGGGCTGATTCCTGAAGGATTTGCCGTTGAAAACAGCCCGACCCTCGTGTCGGGCTTTTTCTTACGTCCGGTGTTGAAGATTCCCTGACAGCTCTAGGATGCGCCTGGCAGGCAGCGCTGAAACATGCGCTTAAACATCGGCCATCTCCGGACTCTATAGGGGCAATTGCCGAAAACAGTGCACATCCGTACACTGCGCCACCTTTTGTCCCGGTGGGCCTGCAAAAATGCTGTTCGTGTTTCGTATGTTGTTGATGGGCCTGCACTTTATTCTGGCCGGCGTGCTGGGCGTGATCCTTGGCCTGTGCCGCCCCTTCAATCCGGACAACAGCCGACTCTGCGCCCGCCTCTACGCGTTGCCAGCGATGTGTATCCTGCGTTTGCGGGTCAAGTCTGAGGTCAACGGGTTGATCAACAAGCCTGACAGCTGCGTGATCATCGCTAACCACCAGTCCAATTACGATCTGTTCGTGTTCGGCAACGTCGTCCCGCGCCGCACCGTGTGTATCGGCAAGAAAAGCCTGAAGTGGGTGCCGTTGTTCGGTCAGTTATTCTGGCTCGCCGGCAATGTGTTGATCGACCGTGGCAATGCGCACAAGGCGCGGCAGTCGATGCTGACGACCACTCACACCCTGCAGAATGAAGACACCTCGATCTGGGTATTCCCGGAAGGCACCCGCAACCTCGGCGAAGATTTGTTGCCGTTCAAGAAAGGCGCGTTCCAAATGGCGATTGCCGCCGGCGTGCCGATCGTTCCGGTGTGCGTGAGCAGTTACGTCAAGCAAATGCGTCTGAATCGCTGGCGCAGCGGCAACGTTCTCATACGTTCGCTGCCGGCGATTCCTACAGTCGGATTGACCATGGATGACATGCCCATGCTCATCGAGCGATGCCGCGAACAGATGCGCGAATGCATCGAATCCATGGATCGGCAACTGCGAGCCGCGTGAAAAACAAACCCGCCCTGTGCGGGTTTTCTTTTGCCGGCTGAACTGTAGAAGTTTCACTGACTCTCAAACAGCGACACGGCTAAGCTGAAGCCTTGTTCCCCTGCCATCTGCCAAGAAGAAGTGAATCACCACCATGGGTCGAGTTGTTGCTGCTGCGGTGTACAGCGAAGGCAAGAAAGTCACCAATATCACGCTTGATGAAGGCGCGGCCTGGGCGGCCAAGCCGGGCCACTTCGTCTGGATCGGTCTGGAAGAACCGGACGCGCAGGAATTATCCAACCTGCAACGCCAGTTCAATCTGCACGAGCTGGCCATCGAAGATGCGCTGGAAAAACACAGCCGGCCAAAACTGGAAACCTTTGGTGACGCTCTGTTTATCGTCACCTACTCCCCCGTTCGTGAACACGGCGTTTTGCAGTTCATCGAAACGCATATCTTCGCCGGCAAGGGCTACATCATCACCGCGCGCAACGGCCACTCGGCGTCCTACGCCCAGGTGCGTCAACGCTGTGAGGCGCGTCCACTGTTGCTGGAACATGGCGAGGATTTCGTCCTGTATGCGCTGCTCGATTTCGTCATCGAGAACTATCAGCCGGTGGGCGAAGCGATCCACGCGGAGATCGATGAGCTGGAGCGCAACGTGCTGTGCAGTGCCCTCAACGAGCGTGACATCCAGAAGCTCCACGGTTTGCGCCGTGACGTGGTGCGCTTGCGTCGGTATGCGGCGCCGATGGTAGAAATCGGCGAAGAGCTGCAAAAGCTAAGCTTTCCATTCATCGACAAGAACATGCGCCCGTACTTTCGCGATGTGCAGATCCACGTGACGCGGCAGATGGAAGACCTGAGCACGCTGGCGGACATTGCCAGCCAGACCATCGAGATTGGTGTGTTGCTCGAGGCATCGCGGCAAAGCGTGGTGCAGCGCAAGTTCGCAGCGTGGGCAGCGATTCTGGCGTTCCCCACCGCAGTGGCGGGAATTTACGGGATGAACTTCCAGAACATGCCGGAGTTGACTTGGCATTACGGTTATTTTGCAGTGCTGGGGTTTATTGCGGTGGGGTGTGTGAGTTTGTGGGCGAGTTTCAAGCGGTCGGGGTGGTTGTAGCCGGGACCGCGTCGCCCCGGCGATTCGCGAGCAGGCTCGCTCCCACAGGGATTGTGGGAGCAGGCCCTTTCAGCGTTGAGCCGCTTCCGGCTTGTGCGCGACGAACCGCATCATCCACTCCGCAACTGTAGCGCCATGATGCTCCTGCTCGAGGCTGGCCACGCCTTTGCTGTAAATCTGCGAACCCAGCGCTTCCTGGCGCAGATCGAGCAGCGCGCGCGAGTAATCGTGAATGAATTCCGGATGGCCCTGGAAGCACAGCACTTGATCGTTGATGTGATAAGCCGCGAACGGGCAGAAATCGCTGGAGGCGATCACCGTTGCATTTTCCGGTAGCTCGGTCACCTGATCCTGATGGCTGATCAACAGTGTCAGCTCTTCGCGCACCGGGCTCATCCACGGCGCCTTGGCCGCCAGCTTGTAGTTGTGGGTACCGACGCCCCAACCCTGGGATGCGCGCTCGCTCTTTCCGCCAAGCAGCAGCGCCAGCAATTGATGGCCGAAGCACACGCCGAGCAGTTTGTCGCCGCGTTCGTAGCGATTCAGAAGATAAGTCTTGAGGGTCTGAATCCACGGATCAGTGCCGAACGAATCGGCCTTGCTGCCGGTGACCAGATACGCATCGAACGTCTGCTCGTCGCTTGGGTATTCGCCATTCACCACGTTATAGACAGTGAACTCAGCGGCAATCGGCTGTTGTGAAAACAGGCGCTGAAACATTTGCCCATAGCCCTGATACTGATCGATCAGCTCAGGCCGCAAGATGTCGGTCTCGAGAATGCAGATGCGCAGCGACATAAAAAATACCTGACACGTGATGGGAATAATGAACACCCCAGAGCCTGCCTTGAAACACCCGACCAAGGCAAGCCCCGACATGTTCGCCAGCCCCTAGAACATTTCACCTTTCGCGGCTTTGTCCAGTAGCAGCGCTGGCGGCGTAAAACGCTCGCCATATTGCTCGGTCAGATACTGCGCACGCGCGACAAAATCCTTCAGGCCATACTGGTTGATGAACTGCAGCGCACCGCCGGTCCACGCAGCGAAACCGATACCGAAGATCGACCCGACGTTGGCATCCGCCGTCGAGGTCAGCACGCCCTCCTCCAGACAGCGCACGGTTTCGATGGCCTGCACAAACAACAGACGATCGCGCACATCCTTTGCTGGAATCTGTCCGTCGACTTTCTCGAAACGCGTTTTCAGCTCCGGCCAAAGATGCTTCTGGGCAGCCGCTGGATATTCATAAAACCCGCCTCCGGCGGCTTTGCCTGGTCGCTTGAATTCATTGAGCATCAAGTCAATCACGGCGAAGGCCGGGTGCTCAATCAGCGGTTTCCCTTCAGCCTGCAAGTCCTTGGCCGTCTGCTGCCGGATATGGCTCATCAGGCTGAGAGAAACTTCGTCGGAGATCGCCAGAGGCCCGACCGGCATCCCGGCCTTGCGCGCTTCAGTCTCGATCATCGGCGCACTGACGCCTTCGCCGAGCATGGCAATGCCTTCGTTGGTGAACGTGCCGAACACCCGCGAAGTAAAGAAGCCACGGCTGTCGTTGACCACGATCGGAGTTTTCTTGATTTGCAGGACGAAATCGAAACCGCGGGCGAGGGTTTCGTCGCTGGTCTGCGCGCCCTTGATGATTTCCACCAGGGGCATTTTTTCCACCGGACTGAAGAAATGCAGGCCGATGAATTTGCTTTGATCGGGCACGGCCGTCGCCAGGCCGGTGATCGGCAGAGTGGACGTATTGGAAGCGATCACTGCTTCGCCACCCACCACCTGTTGCGCGGCGGCAGACACCTTGGCTTTGAGTTCGCGATCTTCGAATACCGCTTCGATGATCAGATCGCAACCGGCCAGATCGGCATCGCTTTCGCTCGCAACGATCCGCGCCAGTACTGCCTCGCGCTGTTCGACAGTCATCTGGCCACGGGTAACTTTTTTATCCAGCAGCGCCGCGGAATGCGCCTTGCCTTTCTCGGCAGCGGCGAGGTTGATGTCCTTGAGCACGACGTCGATACCGGCCGAGGCGCTGACAAACGCGATGCCCGCGCCCATCATGCCAGCGCCGAGTACACCCACTTTCTTGGTTTTATAAGGCGCAAAACCTTGCGGTCTTGAACCGCCGGCGTTGATCTCGTTCAACTGGAACCAGAACGTGCCGATCAGGTTTTTCGAGATCTGCCCGGTCGTCAGTTCTGTGAAGTAGCGGGTTTCGATCAGGTGCGCCGTGTCGAAATCGACCTGAGCACCCTCCACCGCCGCGCAGAGAATCTTCTCCGGCGCTGGCAGCGTGCCTTGAGTCTTCGCGCGCAGAATCGACGGCGCAATCGCCAGCATCTGCGCCACTTTCGGATTCGACGGCGTGCCGCCAGGAATCTGGTAGCCCTTGACGTCCCAGCGTTGCACCGCAGTCGGATTAGCGATAATCCAGGCGCGCGCCTTGGCCAGCAGCTCATCGCGATCCGCCGCCAGTTCATCAATCAGCCCGGCCTGCAACGCCTGTTGCGGGCGCACCTTCTTGCCTTCGAGCAAATACGGCAGGGCTTTTTCGATGCCGAGCATGCGCACCATGCGCACCACTCCGCCGCCGCCCGGCAACAGGCCCAGCGTCACTTCCGGCAGACCGAGTTGCACCGACGCATCATCCACAGCGATGCGGTGGTGGCAGGCCAGGCAGATTTCCCAGCCGCCACCCAGCGCAGCGCCGTTGATCGCCGCAACCACCGGTTTGCCGAGGGTCTCAAGGCTGCGCAACTGCGCCTTGAGGGTCAGCACCATGTCATGGAAGGCTTTGGCTTCGGGCTTGCCGACCTTGATCAATTCATTGAGGTCGCCGCCAGCAAAGAAGGTTTTCTTCGCTGAAGTGATGATCACCCCGGCAATGCTGTCTTTTTCCGCTGACAAACGCGCAACGCAAGCGGCCATGGCCTCGCGATACAAGGCGTTCATGGTATTGGCACTCTGGCCCGGCATGTCCATGGTCAGCACGACGATACCGTCCTGGCCTTTTTCGTAACGAATCGCTTCGCTCATAACAGGGTTCCTTGA
Organism: Pseudomonas sp. NDM; assembly: GCF_003105095.1. Classification (NCBI taxonomy): domain Bacteria; kingdom Pseudomonadati; phylum Pseudomonadota; class Gammaproteobacteria; order Pseudomonadales; family Pseudomonadaceae; genus Pseudomonas; species Pseudomonas sp. NDM. Next base: position 9,765 of record NZ_QETJ01000148.1, read on the forward strand.
AGTCGGGGCTCAGAGGCGTTCGATGATGGTGGCAATGCCCATGCCGCCGCCGACGCAGAGTGTCGCCAGGCCGTAGCGCAGGTGACGCGCTTCCAGTTCATCGAGCAGCGTGCCGAGGATCGCGCATCCAGTGGCGCCCAGCGGGTGGCCCATGGCGATCGAGCCGCCGTTGACGTTGACCTTGTCCGGGTCGACGGCCATGTCCTTGATGAACTTCAACACCACCGAGGCAAACGCTTCGTTGACCTCGAACAGATCGATGTCTTCCACGCGCAGTCCGGCCTTGGCCAGCGCTTTGCGGGTTGCCGGCGCCGGGCCGGTGAGCATGATCGTCGGGTCGGTACTGGTGACGGCGGTGGCGACGATGCGCCCCCGTGGCTGCAGCCCTAGCGCACGGCCCTTGGCTTCAGAGCCGATGAGCATCAACGCCGCACCGTCGACAATCCCGGAACTGTTGCCGGGCGTGTGCACGTGGTTGATTCGCTCGACATGGCTGTAGACCCGCAACGCCGTGGCGTCGAAGCCCATCTGCCCGATCATTTCGAAACTCGGCTTGAGCTTGCCCAGGCCTTCAAGGGTCGATTCGGCGCGGATGAACTCATCATGATCGAGCAGGATGATGCCGTTCTGATCCTGCACCGGCACCAGCGACTTGTTGAACGAGCCATCAGCTCGCGCCCGTGCGGCTTTGTGCTGCGAGTGCAGCGCGTAGGCATCGACATCCTGTCGGCTGAAGCCTTCGAGGGTGGCGATCAGGTCGGCGCCGACGCCTTGCGGGGTGAAGTGGCTGTGCAGGTTGGTCTGCGGGTCCAATGCCCAAGCGCCACCATCGCTACCCATCGGCACCCGCGACATCGACTCGACGCCGCCGACCACCACCAGATCTTCATAACCCGAACGCACTTTCATCGCGCCGAGATTCACCGCTTCCAGACCTGAAGCGCAGAAACGGTTGATCTGCACACCGGCGACGCTGACGTCCCAATCGGCTACTTGCACCGCCGTTTTGGCGATATCGGAACCTTGATCGCCGATCGGCGTGACGCAGCCGAGGACCACATCATCGACCTGACTGGTGTCCAGCGCCGTGCGTGCCTGCAAGGCGCTCAGCAAACCTGCTACCAGATTGACCGGCTTGACGCTGTGCAGCGCGCCGTCGGCCTTGCCTCTGCCACGCGGGGTGCGTAACGCATCGAAAATCAAAGCTTCAGTCATGACGTCCTCGAACCTGATTCAGTGTCGTTGCACTTTCGCCCTGCGCAGTCCGGCAAGCAATGACCACATTGCTCAACGCGCTTGACGCACGCGCTCAGACGGACGGTCATCGGACCTCAGGTGAACCGGTTCAGGTCGCCGAGTTGTCTAGCCAGCGGGCGGCAAAGAAGCTGGCAATACGCCTCATGCCTTTCTTAAAGCTTTTTTTAAGCGCTCCATATGAAATGGATCTAAGCCAACGCGGACGTGGGCCCTAAGGTGAACATGTACGCCATCGTCGTCGGGTTTTGCCGAGACGGGCGTCCTCCAACAGGAAGTGCAACGCGTGCCGCCATGGATCTGCAGTCAGGCACGCCTCAGGAAATAACAATAAAGGCGGTCAAGCCATGTTCAAACAACCGAAAGTACGTCAAGCAGGACTCATTCTTTTCGCCACGACGCTGTTGTTGATCTTGCCGAATCTGACCAAGGTCATCGGCTGATTCAAGCGCCGCGTGCTGTACATCGCCGCTGAAAATGTGACTGGCCCGCTACCCGGGCCAGCGTGGTTGTGCCAACCTTTGCGCACTTACACGACATGGACGGCGGTCATTTGAAAACGCTCATTGCGCTCAGTGCCTTGCTGCTGAGCTTGCCCTTGTCTGCCGCACAACTGGATCTGCAGTTGGGCGCAAACAGCCGCACCTGGCAGACCGAGGAACTGCTCAAGCATCCTCAGCTGCAAACCCTCACGATCAACAATGATGTTTCCTACAAGAAAGACATGACCTATCAGGCCGTGCCCCTGGCCGCGTTGCTGACGGGCGTCAGACCTGAGGACCACTTGCAAGCGGTGGCGCTGGACGGCTTTGCCGCCGAGTTGGCCGCTGCGCCTTTGCTGAACAAGAACGGCGCACGCGCATAGCTGGCAATCGAGGATCCGGCACGGCCATGGCCACCGTTGTCCGCCGGCAAGCACAGCGCCGGGCCTTTCTATCTGGTCTGGACCGATCCGCAAGCCGGCAAGATCAGTCCCGAGCAGTGGCCGTTCGAAGTCGCCAGCCTCAAGTTGATGGCGCCGGTGGCCCAGCGTTTCCCTGCCCTGCTGCCCGATCCGGCATTGAAGGCCGATGATCCGGTGAACCAGGGCTTTGCCTTGTTTCAGAAAAACTGCCTGGCGTGTCACCGGTTGAATGGTGCCGGTGATGCGCAGTTCGGGCCGGATCTGAATATTCCGTACAGCCCGACCGAGTATTTTGGTGCGGACTTCCTGAAGCGCTACATCCGCGATCCGCAGAGTTTGCGCCAGTGGCCGCAGGCGAAGATGCCGGGGTTTTCGGCGCAGGTGTTGCCGGACCGGGATCTGCAAATGCTGGTGGCCTATCTCAAGCACATGGCCGGTCGCAAGATTAAGCCCTGACACCAATTCCTTGTAGGAGTGAGCCTGCTCGCGATGGCGGCGTGTCAGGCGATAAAGATGTGACTGAC
>NZ_QETJ01000149.1:0-12190 GCF_003105095.1 Pseudomonas sp. NDM
GATAGCGGTGTATCAGTCGACATTTACGTCACAGATACACTGCTATCGCGAGCAGGCTCACTCCTACATTGGATCTTTGTCAGATTTGATTATGGGTTATGCGCCAACTGCCCCGGCTGCAACACCCGCTTGGCACTCAGATACGCTTTCTGCCAGTAGGCCTTCGACAGGCTGTCGAGCTTGACCGTGCCGCCCGTGGCCGGTGCATGCACGAAGCGCCCCTCGCCCACGTAAATCCCCGCATGACTGACCTGCGAGCCGCCATTGGTGGCGAAGAAGATCAGGTCGCCGGTCTGCAAGCCCTCCTTGCCGACATTCGGCGCCTGCATGACGATCATTTCGCGGGTCGAGCGTGGCAGGGAAATCCCCGCCGCGTCGCGGTAGACGAAACCGATCAGGCCACTGCAATCAAAACCCGAATCCGGCGTATTGCCGCCCCAACGATACGGCGTACCGACCAGGCCGAGGGCACGGAACAGCACGTCTTCCGCGGCGGGAGAAAAGGCTTGTGAGGGAGCGAACACGATCGGCGCACGAACCACGGGGGCTGGCGGCGGTGTGCGGCTGGCGCAGGCGCTGAGCAGCGCGGCGCAAAGAATCAAGGTGAGGCGGGCCGACATCGTCATAAGCAGAACATCCTGATCTGGCTGCGGCTTTCTCTGCCGAATGGACAGAAACAAAACCGCCTGCGTCATCACGCAGGCGGTTTGCCATCAATATAGATTCAGGATTCTAGCGGCTACGCGGCAAACTTCAAGTAAGACTTTAACTTCACCTTGTAAAGTTTAGGTCTACTCCGTTGCCGGACCGTATTGTCGCCGCGAACGCAGCGACATCGGGCTTACTTGCGAGCGGTGACCACGGTCGGCGCCATGGCGAGTGCACGCTTGGCTTCGATGAAGGTCTTGCTCCAGTAGCTGTCACCCAGGCTGTCGATGCGAACACCGCCGCTGCGACGACTGCTGGAGTGGATGAACTGGTTGTCGCCCAGGTAGATCCCGGCGTGACTGACACGACCGCGACGACCATTGGTGGCGAAGAACAGCAGATCACCCGGCTCAAGGTTGCTGCGCGACACCAGCGGCGCGTCAACGTTGATCATTTCGCGGGTGGAGCGCGGCAGGTTCATGCCCGCCTCTTCGCGGAACAGGTAACCAATGAAACCGCTGCAATCGAAACCGGCTTCAGAGGTACCGCCGAAACGGTAACGTGTACCGATCAGCGACATGCCGCGTTCAAGGATGCTGTCAGCCAGCACAGGCAGCTGATAAGGCTTGCTGCCGTTGAACTGGTTGAGTTCTTTTTCGGTGTCCAGCTCTTCCTGGTAAATAACGGAAGACTGGGCAGTAGCAGAATTCTTGGCCTGTTGCGGCGGCTCTTGAACCGGAGAATGAGCAGCACAACCGAATAACAGGGTACCGAGTGCGAGAGGCACGAGGGGTGCGAAGCGCTTTAGCATGGGCACGACCGTGGCTGATAGTTGTAAAGAAGCCGAGACTATGCCCGCTATCGTCCTCATTTGCAAATTCAATCGAACTTTATGTGACTTCCCGGTTTCGCGTTTACATCTAAGCGCTTAACTTGCCTGGCCGGCCAATCGCCGCTCGCAGGGGGATTTTCTGGCGCCTGAAAGCTGGCAAAAGCCCACCATCACCAGCCCAGAGTTTCCTTGAGGAAGGGAATGGTCAGCTTGCGTTGCGCCTGCAAAGAGGCCTGATCGAGCTGCTCGAGCAGATCGAACAACGCGCTCATGCTGCGCGTGCCGCGAGTCAGAATGAAATGCCCGACTTCATCGGTCAGGTGCAGGCCGCGACGCGAGGCGCGCAATTGCAGCGCACGCAATTTGTCTTCATCGGAAAGCGGGCGCATCTGAAAAATCAGCGCCAGGGTCAGGCGTGATTTCAGGTCAGCCAGCTTCACTGGCAATTCGCGTGGTGAAGTGGATGCAGCGATCAGCAGGCGCCGGCCGCTGTCCCGCAGACGGTTGAACAGATGAAACATCGCCTCTTCCCAGTCGGCCTTGCCGGCAATCACCTGCAAATCATCCAGGCAGACCAGTTCGTACTGTTCAAGGTTGTCGAGGATTTCTACGCCGCGGTCCATCAACTCGGCCAGCGGCAGATACACCGCCGGTTCGCCCATCTGCTCGAAGCGCAGGCACGCTGCCTGCAACAGATGCGTACGCCCGACACCGTGCTTGCCCCACAGGTAGATCAGGCTCTCCGTCCACCCGGCGTCGGCTTCGCAGAGACGCTCGACATAGCCGAGTGCAGCGGCATTGGCGCCTGGGTAGTAGTTGATGAAGGTGGCGTCGTCACGCAGACGCACACCTAGGGGCAGCTGAATCGGTTTCATGCTGACTGAACAGTTCTCAAAGGAACCGTTAGTGGCCTCTGTGTAAAGTTTGCGAAGTTTATACCCGTGAGGCTGAGCGCACAATGCGACAGACTCCAAGCAAAATCAAAGGTTTGCGTTGAAGCACCGGTTTTGTGACGGATTCTCTGGCGCCCTCGCCCGTACGACACCGGGCAGCCCGGCCAAAGGCCCGGCCGCCCGCGACATCACAGCTCGGGTTCGTCAACGCCGCTGTAGATCTCGGAATCCTTGTACAGAACGTGGACATGCCGCACCAGCACCATGATCACCGCCGCCACCGGCAGCGCCAGCAGCACGCCGGTGAACCCGAACAGCTCGCCACCCGCGAGGATGGCAAAGATTACCGCCACCGGGTGCAGGCCGATTCGGTCCCCGACCAGCAGCGGCGTCAGCACCATGCCTTCCAGTGCCTGACCAACCATGAACACCGCGACAATCCCGACCATCGGGTAGAGATCGCCACCGAACTGGAACAACCCGGCGATCAATGCCGCGCCGATGCCGATGACAAAACCCATGTACGGCACGATCGCCGCGAGACCGGCAATCAGGCCGATCAACAGCCCCAGTTCCAGGCCAACGATCATCAGGCCGGCGGCATAAATCACCCCCAGCGCAACCATCACCAGCAACTGGCCACGCACGAATGCGCCGAGTACCTCGTGGCACTCACCCGCCAGCGCCACCACGCGTTCTTCGCGATCACGCGGCAGCAGGCTGCGGATCTTGCCCATCATCACGTCCCAGTCGCGCAACAGATAGAAGCTGACTACCGGGATGAGCACCAGATTCGCCAGCCAGCCGATCAGCGCCAGGCTCGAGGCCGTGGCCTGGCTCAGCACCACGCCGACGATGTCGGTGGTCTGGCCCATGTGTTCGCTGATTGCGGCTTTGACCTTGTCGAACTTCCAGAAACCGTCCGACAGGCCCAGTTTCGCCTGCGCCCATGGCACAGCGGTGTGCTGCAACCAGTCGAGCATCTGCGGCGCCAGCTCGTACAGACGCAGCAATTGCTTGGCGAGCATCGGCACCAGCACCAGCATCAACGCGGTGACGATCAGGGTGAACAAGGCAAATACGGCAATCACGCCCCAGGTTCGCGACAAACCAAGCCGCTCCAGGCGATCCACCAGCGGATCGAACAGATAAGCCAGCAACAACGCGACCAGAAACGGCGTGAGGATCGGGTGCAGCAACCATACAAACGCGCAAAGCAGGATTACCCCACCGAGCCAGAACCAACGCCGCGTATCGGCCATTTACCACTCCTGATGCTTCTATATAAGGAAAAGACTTACCAACGAAACCGCAACGACGGTGCCACCGCTGCCGGGGTTGGCGCTGCAACCGCAGGCGCACCCTCGACGGCTGGCTGCACAGGTGCCGCTGGAACCGCCGCCTCGGCAGGCAACTCCTGCAACTTCGCCAGCGACAATTGCGCGCGCAACTGATCGGCGCTGCCATTGACCCGATAGACGATGCGATCGCCCTGCACGCTCTGCAGACGCACGCCGAACGGTTCGAGTAACCGCAGCAGCGCCGCATAATGCTCCAGATTCATGCCCTGCACTTCCAGAGTCTGCTGACCCGATGCGCCGGGCTTGGCAACGAATCGCGGCGCCAGACGCTCGGCCACCGCCAGCATCACCGCATCGGCAACCGCAGCCTGGTCGGCGCCCTGCACGCTGCCGGCCTCTTTCTGATCGCCGAGCCACAGCCGCCATTTCGCCTGCCACTGCCCGCTCTCTTCACGGGCATGCACCGCGAGCAAGGCGTCAGCGTTGTAGCGTTCCGAAGCACTGCGCAGGGGCGCGGGATCAGCACTTTCCAGCGCCGGCGCAGTGGCGACGAGTTGTTCGCTGAGATCCGCCAGCGGCAGACGCAGTGGCAAACCGCGATGTTGCGCAGCCGTGCGCAACGTTGAGGCAGCGGCCTGACCGTCACCGACCAGACTCGCACCTTCAGTCGAATCGTTCAGCCACCAGCTCAAAATCGACGGCCGACTGGCGCCCCACACCGGCAGCCCGGCGCGGCGCAACGCCTGCTCGGTGGTTGCCGGATCGAAATCGACTTTCAGCACTTCCGGGGGGCCGGCATCGAAACCGAACTGGCTGATGATCTGCTGCGGGTCCTTGCGGATCGGTGCCAGCCCCGGGCTCTGCGCGGCTTTCGGGTCGCCGGTCAGGCGCAGCACCAGGGTATCGAGCGCTGCCTGCGTGGCGCGATCGCGCTCTTGCGCAGCCTGGCCATTGACCGGCTGACGCACCTGATAAAGGCCTTTGAGGTTTTCGGCATGGCTCGCCAGGCTGACCAGTGTCAGGCAGCCCACAAATAAAAATTTACAAAAACGCATGGAAAATTCCCGTCGACAGGAGCGGCTGGAACACGCCGCGTGAACCGTTTGAGCAAGGCTGTGACCCCCTCCTCTGGCAAAACATTCACACGGTAGCGGTAAGTTTTTGCACAGTCCTAACGATAGACGGTTAATCGCCACACCTTATACAGGCAGTCATCCCCTGCGATTGCAAAAAATTTCCGCCGATATGGCCCTGCCCGTCGGTGCGAGGATGGCCGCTGCCCCTCAAGCCTGATAAAATCGCGCGCCTTCGCAGACCGGCAACAGCCGGGCCCCTCGAAACTCGCGTGAGGCGATCGCCCATCGAGTTCGACGTTCCCGCTGGACTCGGTCGTTACCCCCTGAATCCCCTCCCCTAAAGGCCTGGATCATGAGCAAGCAACCCTCCCTGAGCTACAAGGACGCCGGTGTAGACATCGACGCCGGTGAAGCATTGGTCGAACGCATCAAGAGCGTCGCCAAGCGCACTGCGCGCCCGGAAGTCATGGGCGGCCTGGGCGGTTTCGGCGCCCTCTGCGAAATCCCGGCCGGCTACAAGCAGCCGGTGCTGGTCTCCGGCACCGACGGCGTGGGCACCAAGCTGCGTCTGGCGCTGAACCTGAACAAGCACGACAGCATCGGCATCGACCTGGTCGCCATGTGCGTCAACGACCTGGTGGTGTGCGGCGCCGAGCCGCTGTTCTTCCTTGACTACTACGCCACCGGCAAACTCAACGTCGACACCGCTGCACAAGTAGTGACCGGCATCGGCGCTGGCTGCGAACTGTCGGGTTGCTCGCTGGTCGGCGGCGAAACCGCTGAAATGCCAGGCATGTACGAAGGCGAAGACTACGACCTGGCCGGCTTCTGCGTTGGCGTCGTGGAAAAAGCGGAAATCATCGACGGCTCGAAAGTCGCCACCGGTGACGCCCTGATCGCCCTGCCATCGTCCGGCCCGCACTCCAACGGCTACTCGCTGATCCGCAAGATCATCGAAGTCTCCGGCGCCGACATCGAGAACACCCAGCTCGACGGCAAACCGCTGACCGACCTGCTGATGGCCCCGACCCGCATCTACGTCAAGCCACTGCTCAAGCTGATCAAGGACACCGGCGCGGTCAAGGCCATGGCCCACATCACCGGTGGCGGCCTGCTCGACAACATTCCGCGCGTACTGCCAAAAGGCGCTCAGGCTGTAGTTGATGTGGCCAGCTGGACTCGCCCGGCCGTGTTCGACTGGCTGCAAGAGAAAGGCAATGTTGACGAAACCGAGATGCACCGCGTGCTCAACTGCGGCGTCGGCATGGTCATCTGCGTGGCTCAGGAGCACGTCGAAGTCGCCCTGAACACCCTGCGTGACGCCGGCGAGCAGCCTTGGGTCATCGGTCAGATCGCCGTGGCCGCCGAAGGCGCTGCGCAGGTCGAGCTGAAGAACCTCAAGGCTCACTGATGCCAAAGCCCTGTGATGTCGTGGTGCTGTTGTCCGGCACCGGCAGTAACTTGCAGGCTCTGATCGACAGCACGCGGACCGGCGACAGCCCGGTCCGCATCGCTGCGGTGATTTCCAACCGCGCCGACGCCTACGGCCTGCAACGCGCCCGCGACGCGGGTATCGCCACCCGCTCGCTGGATCACAAGGCATTCGAGGGCCGCGAGGCCTTCGATGCCGCGCTGATCGAACTGATCGACCAATTCAACCCGAAACTCGTGGTACTGGCCGGCTTCATGCGCATTCTCAGCGCTGATTTCGTTCGCCACTATCAGGGTCGCCTGCTCAACATCCACCCGTCGCTGCTGCCCAAATACAAAGGGTTACACACTCATCAGCGCGCGCTGGAGGCCGGCGACACGGAACATGGCTGCTCCGTACACTTTGTCACCGAGGAACTCGATGGCGGACCACTGGTCGTACAGGCAGTATTACCGGTAGAGTTGCACGACACGCCGCAGAGTCTGGCGCAACGAGTCCACGTTCAGGAACACCTGATCTATCCGATGGCGGTACGCTGGTTTGCCGAAGGCAGACTGACACTCGGAGACCAGGGTGCTTTACTCGACGGCCAGCTACTCGCCGCCAGCGGCCACTTGATTCGAAACTAGGAGATATTATGCGTCGCGCCCTGCTCTTCGCCTGCGCTCTGCTCGCCCTGCCCTTCGCGCAGGCAGCGGACCTTCAACCGTTCTCCGCCAGCTACACCGCCGACTGGAAGCAGCTGCCCATGAGCGGCACCGCCGAACGCAGCCTGACCAAGGAAGCCAACGGCGTCTGGAAACTCAGCTTCAAGGCGTCGATGATGATCGCCAGCCTGACCGAAGAAAGCACCCTGAAGCTGGACAAGGACACCTTGCTGCCGCAGTCCTACCACTTCGAACGCGGCGGTCTGGGCAAAGCGAAAAAGGCTGATCTGGACTTCGACTGGGCCAACAAACTGGTGACCGGTACCGACCGTGGCGACGCGGTGAAGATCCCACTGAACCGTGGCATGGTCGACAAGTCGACCTACCAGCTGGCGCTGCAACATGACGTCGCCGCCGGCAAGAAAAGCATGAGCTATCAGGTCGTCGATGATGGCGAAGTCGATACCTACGACTTCCGCGTACTGGGTTCGGAAAAGGTCGACACCAAGGCCGGCCAGATCGACGCGATCAAGGTCGAACGCGTGCGCGACCCGACACAAAGCAAGCGCATCACCGTGCTGTGGTTCGCCAAGGATTGGGATTACCTGTTGGTGCGTCTGCAGCAGGTCGAGACTGACGGCAAGGAGTACAACATCATGCTCCAGGACGGCACGGTCAACGGCAAGACTGTCAAAGGCAGCTGATCCATAGCAGAACAAAGAGCCCCGCGAATGCGGGGCTTTTGTTTATCTGCTCAACGATACTGCGCGGCGGCCCTACCCCTCACCCCAGCCCTCTCCCGAGGGAGAGGAAGCCGAGCGAGGTGCCTGCCGCTATCCATCGACCTGAGAAACCGAGTCGAATATGGATTGCAAAGCATCGCACGATCAGTCCCCTCTCCCTCCGGGAGAGGGTTAGGGTGAGGGGCTTTTGAAGGTCAAACTCAGACAGAAAACCGCGCCACCATCCCATTCAGATCCACTGCCAAACGCGACAGATCCTGACTCGCCGCACTGGTCTGATTGGCCCCCGCCGAGGTCTGCATCGCCAGATCCCGGATGTTCATCAGATTGCGATCCACCTCGCGCGCCACCGCGGCTTGTTCTTCCGAGGCACTGGCGATCACCAGGTTGCGCTCGTTGATCAAGGTAAACGCCGAGGCGATTTCCTCCAGAGCAGAACCTGCGCTCTTGGCTAATTCCAGGGTCGAACGCGCCCGTGCGTTGCTTTGCTGCATTGAGCTGACAGCCGAATCGGTGCCCTGCTGGATCCCGCCGATCATCTGCTCGATTTCCTGAGTCGACTGCTGAGTGCGATGAGCCAGCGCGCGCACTTCATCGGCAACCACCGCAAAGCCACGCCCGGCATCGCCGGCGCGCGCCGCTTCGATCGCGGCGTTGAGGGCGAGCAGATTGGTCTGTTCGGCAATTGAGCGAATCACGTCCAGCACTTTGCTGATGCCGTGGACCTTTTGCGCCAACGCCTCGACCTGCGCCGCATTGTTGGTGACGTCACCGGCGAGAAACTCGATCGACGTCACCGTCTGCTGCACCTGCTCGCGCCCTTGCCGGGCGATGCGGTCGGATTCGCGGGAAGCTTCGGAAGTGGCGACAGCGTTGTTCGCCACCTCTTCCACCGCAGCCGTCATCTGATTGACCGCCGTGGCGGCCTGCTCGATTTCCTGACTTTGCTGGTGCAGACCGCGCGTGGCGTCTTCAGTGACACTGCTCAACTCCTCGGCCGCCGAGGCCAGTTGCGTGGACGACTCGGAGATGCGCCGGATCGTGTCGCGCAGATTGTGCTGCATGCTTTTCAGCGCTTGCAGCAAGCGCGCCGGCTCGTCATTGCCTGCGATGTGAATATCACCGGTCAAATCCCCGCTGGCCACCACTTCAGCCACGCTGAGCGATTGCGACAATGGCACGACGATGCTGCGTGTCAGCAGCAGTGCCAGGCCAATGGTGATCAGTGCGGCCATGGCGATCATCACCCCGACCCACACCCGCGATTGACTGAACACCAACCGTGCAGCCTCGGTGGCCAGGTTGGCGTTGTGTTTATTCATCTCGACCAGATCGCGCAGAGTCACGGCAATCTCATCGGCCAGTGGACTCATCTGATCATTGAGAATCGCGGAGGCCTCAGCGACCCGATTCTGCGCTGACAGCTGCAGGACTTGTGCCTGCAGCTCGAGGTATTTGTGCTCGGCAACCTTGAAGCGATCAAACAGCGCACGCTCTTCAGGCAAGGCGATCAACCGGTCATAGCGCTGCTGCGCTTCGCTCAAGCCACTGCGCAGTTCGTTGAGCTTGGCGACGTTCTGCTCCAGTGCCTTGGGGTCACGGTTGAGCAACAGGCGCATGGTCAATGCGCGCAGACGCAGCATGTCCTGACTCATTTCCCCGACCGCCATCACGCTTGGCAGCCAGTTGTTGTCGACTTCATCGGACTGCGCACGCATGTTCGACATTTGCAGCAAGGCGAACGCCCCAAGGGCGAACACCATCAAGGCCAGCAGGCCGAAACCCAGACCGGCGCGCGGGGCAATATTGAGACTACGGATATTCATGACACTGGCTCCTTCCAAAAAGCGCTGCATCAGCCTGCAGCGGGTTGCTTTAGAAGGTATCGGCATTGCCAGAAAATTGCGTAAGACGAAAAGGCGATAGGCAGACGAGCGGCTAGTTCGAACCCCTGGCCTTGACTTTTCAGCGCTGACCAGCGGTTCTGCCTGGATCGCGGGGCAATATCGCCAGGAAGTTATCTCTTGCGACTTTGCGTGCAACTGCCTCCGGCAGCGCATCGAGGAAAGGCTTGTAGCTGTGCATTTCCTTACCGAGCTTGTTGAATCGTCCTACCACGTCAGAGCCAAGCATGAAGCGCTCAGGGTATTTCTCCACCAGCGCCAGCCATTCCGCGCGCGGCTTGCCCTGCTCGTCCAACAGGTACGGCGTGAGCATGCTCCACGACAGGTCGATAAACAGATTCGGATAGGCCTCTAGCATGCGCGTCAGGGTTGGCAACAAGAACGGCAACTGGGTTTGATGCCGATGAATCTCGGCGCTGGTACCGGCATGCGCCCAGATGAATCGTGTGTGCGGGTGATTGCGCAGCGGATCTTCCACTTCCTTCAGGTACAGCGGATTTTTCTCACGCTTGGAGGTGATGTTGGAATGCAGCATCACCGGCAGATCGTTTTCAGCGGCGAGGTGATAGATCTTGGTCATTGCCTCGTTGTTGGCGCGGGGCGTGTCGCCGGCGGTCAGCGCCGTCAGATCGTCGTGCCGGGTAAACACCTCGCCGATGCCCTGCCACAACCCCGGATACAGGTCGAGCATGCGCTGGATATGCGCAGCGGAATTCTTGTCATTGGGATTGAAGCCGGACAGGAACGGATGAAAGTACTGGCGCTGCTCCAGCGCGAGTTTCTGCACCGCGTCGGCGATGATCACGTCGGTGGCGCTGTACCAATAGGCATCGGCATCATCACCGGCGTAGTAACGCGGGCGCTTGGGTTCGTCTTCATGCCATTTCTTCGCCACGGGAATGCCGGAAATCATCACGTGCTCGATGGAGTTTTCCTTCATGGCCGTAAGCAATTTCTGCATGCCGGCGCTTTCCTGGAAAAAATCCACGTAATGCAGGTGCGCATCGCTGTAGGTGTATTCGCGGGCGCCCGCGCTTCCAGCGAACAGCAGCAGACAGGCAATACTCAGACGAGACAAGGACACAAGTAATCTCCGGCAGATGGGCATAGCCTAGACCGCGCCCGAACGACAAGGGTTCATCCCTGCCAAAAAGCGGAACGCCAACTGCCGGGAATGCTCTATAACTGCAAGGTCTGTTTTGATCGAACGATTTTTCCTGCCGCCTGTGAGGTTTCCATGACTGTCACCGTCAATACCGTCTCTGCCGAAGGTTTTCGTCATACCGTCCAGATCGACGATCACGAATTGTTTGCCGACGTACCGAAAACCGCCGGCGGTGAAGGCACCGCGCCGGAGCCGCACGACTACTTCGATGCCGCTCTCGGTGCCTGCAAAGCGCTGACCCTGAAAATGTACGCGAAGAAAAAAGACATCCCGCTCACAGGCGTGGGTGTCGAAGTCAAGCGCGACAACAGCGAAGAGCAGAAAGGCAAATACGCCCTGCACGTCACCCTGACGCTCAAAGGCGTACTGACCGACGCCCAGCGCGAGGAACTGCTGCGTGTGGCCGATCGCTGCCCGATTCACAAGCTGATGACCACCAGCGAAGTCAGCATCGAAACCCACGCGCCACAAGGCTTCGACAGCCAATAATCCTCCCGATGCCAGCGGCGGGTTATGCTTCTGGCATCACCCGCTCAGTCTGGAATGCACCATGGACATGCCACTCCTGATCATCCGCCCACGCGCCGAAGACGTCGAAGGCCAGCCGATCCTGCGCCCGCTGCCGTCAGCCAAATGCCGCAACGTCGGGCCTTTCGTGTTTTTCGACCACATGCTCGAAACGATTTATCCGACGGGCAAAGGCATGGATATCCGACAGCACCCGCACATCGGTCTGTCGACCCTGACCTATCTGTTCGAAGGACAACTGCAGCACAAAGACAGTCTTGGCTCCGATCAGGTGGTCGGTGCTGGCGATGTCAGCTGGATGACCGCTGGCAGCGCCATCGCCCATGTCGAGCGCACCCCTGCGCCGCTGCTTGCCGAGACCTTCACCTTGCATGGCTTGCAAGTCTGGCTGGCCTCACCCAGGGAACACGAACAGGGCCCGGGGCATTACAGCCATCACCCGGCAGCGACACTTCCGGTCAGCGATAACCTTGGCGTGCAGATTCGGATGATTGCCGGGTCAGGTTTTTGCCTGGAATCGCCAGTGCCGGTGCTTTCTCCTACGCTGTATGCCGAAGTGAAAATGCAGACTGCGACCACACTGCTGATTCCAACCGAGCATCAAGAGCGCGCGGTGTATGTATTGAGCGGCGATGCGCAATTGAATGGCGAGGCGGTTGAGCCGCATGCGCTGGTGGTGTTGCCCGCTGGCGAAGCAATGAGTCTGTTTGCTGAAAGCGATGTGCACGCGGTGGTGTTCGGCGGTGCACCGCTGGACGGTCCGAGACGGATCAACTGGAATTTCGTCGCCAGTGATCCGGCGGCGATTGATGAAGCGCGGCGCAAGTGGGCGGCCGGAGATTGGCCGACGGTGCCGGGGGAAGTCGAGCGAATCGAATTACCGCGCTAGGCCGCTTACCCTCACCCCAGCCCTCTCCCAGAGTGATCTGGCTTAATGATTCTGGACACCCCTAAAGGGCGGTAATCTACGCCCATAGACGAGGTGTGATTTGACCAGACGATATTTTTCGACAGATTTCAA
>NZ_QETJ01000150.1:0-11891 GCF_003105095.1 Pseudomonas sp. NDM
GCGCGGTGTCAGCCAGCATCGTTGCTGAATGAGAGGCCGTATTCGCGAGCAGGCTCGCTCCCACAGGGGGTTGCGGTGTTCTCAGGATTGCTGCTCGGCCTTCAAGCGGTCGCGGAATGCCTTTGGCGAAATCCCCACCCGGCGGCGGAACAGCCGCGTGAAGTTGGTCGGGTCGGAAAAGCCCAACAACTCCGACATCTCGTAAATGGTCATGCTGGTGTAGGTCAGCAGGCGCTTGGCTTCCAGCAACTGGCGCTCGTGCATGATCTGCAACGCCGGTTGCCCGGCCAGTTCACGGCAGGTGCCGTTGAGGTGCGATACGGAAATGCCCAGGCGATGGGCGAGGTCTTCCACTTTGACGTGCTGGCGGTAAGTCTCTTCCACCAGCTGAATGAAACCGTTGAGGTACTCGCGCTGACGTTGTGGGCGCTGACTGGCCTTGTGGCGGACGATCGCCTGACGGCTGACCCAGACCATGATCACGCTGACCAGCGAATGCATGAGCATTTCCCGCGCTGGTTGATGGCCGTTGTACTCGGCCTGCAACGCTGCAAACAGACTGTTGAGGTAATCGCCGTCCTCGCCGGCCGGGTAGTTTTCCGCCCGGGCCAGGGCGTGTACCGAGTCGCCCAGTTGCGCCTGCAAATGGTTGATCAGGGGCGTCGCCAGGGTGACGATGAAGCCCTCGACGTCCTCGGAAAAGCGAAAACCGTGCACCGACAACGGTGGCAACACCTGTATCGCAGGCGTCTCGAGTTGCGTGCGCTGGCCTTCGATTTCAAGCTCTGCCTGACCTTTGAAAACGAATAGCAGCTGGCACAGATCCGCGTGGCGGTGAGGTTTGATTTCCCATTGATGTTCGCGACTGCGCGAGGAAATGGTTTCACAGTGCAGCAAGTCCGGGGTCGGCCAGTCCAGGCTTTCACCATAGAGCTTGAACACCGGAATCGAAGGCAGGGCAGGCTTGTTCATCACTTCAATCCAGGCCTCGGGTTTATGGGCGATAATCGCACCGATTGGCAGAATGTACAGGTATCGGCTCAGTTTTCACCTTCAATTGACAGACCCGCAAGGGAAAAATGCAAGCACTCGATCCATAAAATCATTCACCGGCTATTGCTGCGTGAAGCTTGCGAGTCATAAAAACAATGAAAACCCTGAAAACCCAAGTCGCCATTATCGGCGCCGGTCCTTCCGGACTGCTCCTCGGCCAGTTGCTGCACAACGCTGGCATCGACACCCTGATCCTCGAACGCCAGACCCCTGATTACATTCTCGGGCGCATCCGTGCCGGTGTGCTTGAACAAGGCATGGTAGAGCTGCTGCGTCAGGCCGGGATCGGTCAGCGAATGGATGCCGAGGGCCTGATTCATGGCGGATTCGATCTGGCGCTGGACGGTCGTCAGGTGCATATCGACCTGCACGCGTTGACCGGTGGCAAAACCGTAATGGTCTACGGCCAGACCGAGGTCACCCGCGACCTGATGGCCGCTCGTCGGGAGGCCGGCGCACCGACTATTTATCAGGCGAGCAATGTCGTTCCCCACGACATGAAAAGCGACGAAGCTTTTGTCACCTTCGAAAAGGACGGTGAATCGTGGCGCGTCGACTGCGATTACATCGCCGGTTGCGATGGCTTCCACGGCGTCGCGCGGCAGTCGATTCCTGCCGATTGCCTGAAGATCTTCGAGCGGGTTTATCCGTTCGGCTGGCTGGGCATTCTTGCCGACACACCACCTGTTCACGAGGAACTGGTCTATGCCCGTCACGAGCGCGGCTTCGCCTTGTGCAGCATGCGTTCGGCCACCCGCACGCGTTATTACCTGCAAGTGCCAGCGGATGAAAACGTCGATGACTGGAGCGATCAGCGTTTCTGGGATGAGTTGAAAAACCGCCTGCCGGTGGCCCTCGCGGAAAAACTGGTTACCGGCCCTTCGATCGAAAAAAGCATCGCGCCGCTGCGCAGCTTTGTCGTTGAACCGATGCAGTACGGCCGGATGTTCCTGGTCGGCGACGCCGCGCACATCGTCCCGCCCACCGGTGCCAAAGGCTTGAATCTGGCGGCCAGCGATGTCAGTACGCTGTTCAATATTCTGCTGAAGGTCTATCGAGAAGGCCGTAGCGATCTGCTGGAAAAATATTCAGAGATTTGCCTGCGCCGGGTGTGGAAAGCCGAGCGGTTTTCCTGGTGGATGACGTCGATGCTGCATCGCTTCGACGAGCACGATGAATTCAGCCAGCGCATCAGCGCTTCGGAACTGGACTACTTCGTCAGCTCGGAAGCCGGGCAGAAAACCATTGCAGAAAATTACGTCGGGCTCCCGTACGAGGCTATCGAATAGCCTGCTATCGACTTACACTGGCGAGCACTTACCCGCTCGCCTTGCTCCGAGCGGGTCAATCACTGCCCGCAGGTTTTCCGTGACCACTCTCAATCAGCCTGAAACGCCCAAACCGGCCATTCGCAGCGTGCTGGTCGCCTTGATGATGGCGATCTTTCTTGGTGCGCTGGACCAGACTATCGTCGCCGTGTCGATGCCGGCGATCTCCGCGCAGTTCAAGGACGTCAGCCTGCTGGCCTGGGTGATTTCCGGTTACATGGTGGCGATGACCGTCGCGGTGCCGATCTACGGCAAGCTCGGCGACCTGTACGGGCGACGCAAACTGATGCTGTTCGGCATGGGCCTGTTCACCCTCGCCTCGTTGTTCTGCGGCATGGCGCAAAGCATGGAGCAGCTGGTGCTGGCGCGCATTCTTCAGGGCATCGGCGCTGGCGGCATGATCTCGGTGAGTCAGGCGATCATCGGCGACATCGTCCCACCGCGTGAGCGCGGGCGCTATCAGGGTTACTTCAGCAGCATGTACGCCGTGGCCAGCGTCGCCGGCCCGGTGCTCGGCGGCTACATGACCGAATACCTGTCCTGGCGCTGGGTGTTTCTGATCAACCTGCCGCTGGGCCTCGGCGCGTGGTGGGTGGCGCGGCGCAACCTGCGCGGCTTGCCGATTCCGCAGCGCAAACCGGTGATCGATTACCTCGGCACGGTGCTGATGATCATCGGTCTGACTGCGTTGCTGCTCGGCATCACCGAAGTCGGCCAGGGCCATTCATGGCGCAGCAGCGAAGTGCTCGGCCTGCTCGCCTGCGCCGTGATCGTCCTGGCGATGTTCGTCTGGCATGAGCGCCGGGCACGCGAGCCGTTGCTGCCGATGCACCTGTTCGCCAACCGTAATGCCCTGCTGTGCTGGTGCACGATTTTCTTCACCAGTTTCCAGGCCATCTCGCTGATCGTGCTGATGCCGCTGCGCTTTCAAAGCGTCACCGGCGCCGGCGCCGACAGCGCCGCGTTGCACTTGCTGCCACTGGCGATGGGCTTGCCGATCGGCGCCTATTTCGCCGGCCGCCGCACGTCGATTACCGGACGCTACAAACCGCAGATTCTCACCGGGGCGATCCTCATGCCGATCTCGATTCTCGGCATGGCCTTCAGTCCGCCGCAAGCCACGTTGCTCAGCGGGTTGTTCATGTTGCTAAGTGGTATTGCCGGCGGCATGCAGTTCCCGACCTCGCTGGTCGGTACGCAAAACTCAGTGGAACAACGGGACATCGGCGTCGCTACCAGCACCACCAACCTGTTTCGCTCACTCGGCGGTGCGGTAGGCGTGGCGTTGATGTCGGCGCTGTTGCTCGCCTTGCTGCACGACTCCAGCTTCGCCCACTTGGCGAACAGT
The DNA here is from genome assembly GCF_003105095.1 of Pseudomonas sp. NDM. NCBI lineage: Bacteria > Pseudomonadati > Pseudomonadota > Gammaproteobacteria > Pseudomonadales > Pseudomonadaceae > Pseudomonas > Pseudomonas sp. NDM. The sequence goes on from NZ_QETJ01000150.1 coordinate 3,730, forward strand.
TCGCTGATCAGCGAAGGGCATTCTGGCAATGTCCTGCTCGATGGCCTGAACGCCGCGCCGGGAGATGCGCAGAACGCTTTGCGAGCAGAACTGCTGGTGACCTTCCGACACTTGCTCTGGGTCAGCACGGCAGTGTCGCTGCTGGGGCTGGCGGCGGCGATTGCCATGCCGAACAACCTGCTGCGCGGGCGCGAACACGGCGCGAAATAGCACAAGCACCGCAAAACCCTGTAGGAGTGAGCCTGCTTGCGATGACGGTATGCCTGTCGACATCATTGTTGTATGAAACACCGCATCGCGAGCAGGCTCACTCCTACAGAGGAACGGTGTTCGCTCAAGGGCTGTAGTAACCCACCGCAACGAGGAAGTGCCCGACCTTTTTCAGGTAGGCATGCTTGTCCTCGATCTTGCCGGTCACCGGGTTTTTCCAGCGGTATTCGTATTCGCCTTCATCCTGTTTGCCGATCAGCGCCAGAATCGGCTCGCCCACCGGCTTGCCTTCCGGGTCCTTGACCTTGCCAAAATCGGTGTTGATCAAGCGCAGGTTGGTGCCGTGTGCGACGTAGCGCTGGTTGTTCAGATCGACCACGAACACATACAGATCGTCCTGCAGATAACCACCCTTGAGCGAGTTGATCGCGGTCAGCGTGCCCTTCTCGTCCTTGCCCAGATCCGTCGCGGCTTTATCCAGCAAGGCCTTGGCCTGCTCGGCAGAGGCCCGCGGCAAGTAGTAACCGACGGCAAGAATGCGCTGGCCGACGCGCTGATAGAACACATGCTTGCGCTCGACCTTGCCGTCGGCCCAGTTCTGCCAGCGGTATTCGGCCTGCTGGATGCCGTTGCCTTCCGGCACCTTCAGCGCGTCCTTGAACGCCTTCTGCAGATCCGGCCCGAGCACTTCGCTGACATCGCGGCCGATGAGCGCCGAAGACGGCCCGCCGCTGGCAAGCATGACGCCCTTGGTGTCGAGGACGAAGACATAGCGATCCTTGTCGACAAACTCCCCTTGGCGGCTGAATGCGGCGAACGCCTTGTCGCCATTGTCGTGGTAGTAGGCCAAGGCTTTTTCCAGCAGGGCGATGGCCGCCTGACTGTCATCCTTGGCGGCGGTGGCGGCGCTGGCCTGGCCGAAACCGGCCAACAACAGCAGGCCGAGCCAGGCCACCTTATGCAAAAACCCCATAGCGCATCCCTCGTTCTTTTTGGTGTTTCAAGAGCGTAGACGGCTTGCGGTCATGTCGAGATATTCAGAGCGTTTCTGAACATTGCGCCGTGAGGCTGACAAGCAATGCTCGCCAGCCTCGATCGGCGCTTACGGGCGGGAATTGATCTGTTGCTGCAGGTTCTGGATCTGCGCCTGCAAGGTGTTGAGGTTGCGGGTCATCTGCGCGCGGAACGCATCGAACTCGGCGGTATTGCCGCCACCCTGTGGCGCGGCCGGGCGATTGTCCTGCTGACTTTTCAACACCACGATGTCCTGCTCCAGACGATCGATCGCCGCGCTCGGGTTGCCCTGTTTCTTCAGCGCCGCGATATCGGCGCCGAGGCTTTTGAACTGGGCGTCGAAGGCCTTCAGCTGCGCATCGACCTTGCTGGTATCGGCCGGCGTGCTTTTGATGGTCGCCAGCTCGGCGCTCAGGGCTTTGACCTGCGCCTGCAACTGCGTGTTGGCGTTCTGCTGTTCGGTGGTCTGCGCGGTCATCTGCGCCAGACGCTTGTCCAGCTCGCTGGCCTGACCGGCCACGCCTTGCTGCTGCTTGCTCTGGTCGAGCAACTTGCCTTCAAGCTGTTTGATCTGCAACTTCAGCGCTTCGCTGTCGCTGCTGACGTTGCTCTGGCTGGCGACGACCTTGCCGGAAATATCCTGCAGGCGCCCCGCCGCTTCTTCGCTGATGCGCGCAAAGCTTTCCTGGGTGGCGACCAGTTGCTGCTCCATCAGCGAAATCTGCTGGAAGCTCCACCATGCCAGACCGATGAAGGCGAAAAACAACGCGCCGACCAGCGCCCACAGCGGCCCGGTGCTGGCGGTCTTGACCTTGACCACGGGCGCGGTGCGCGAATGCACGGAAGTGCGGGGGCCGGGCGCGATGTCATCGTCATCGAACGGATCGGCGCGCAGGCTTGGCACGTTATCGAAATCGTCGTCGTGGGCATCGTTTCGCATGGACATTGAGGCAACCTTTGGCAAACGCGGTGATGGCTAAATGCTGCGAAGTATAACCGCCGCAGCCGCAGGCATTGACCCTCAAGCCGCAACGCGGTTCATTGCCGCCCGGCCGAATCGTTTCAACGAATGTCCTGAGCTTTCCACCACGCACAGAACTCATCGAGAGCAGCCCAGAGGCTGACTTTCGGGTCGTAGTCGAGATAATGCCGGGCGCGGCTGATATCCAGGGTGAAATTTTTCTTCATGACTTGCATGCCCAGGCGCGACAGGGTCGGCTCCGGACGTCCGGGCCAGAGCATGCACGCGCCCTCATTAAGCGCCGCGACGCTGTAGGCCAGACCGTAAGAGCGATATTTGCGCACCTGATCGACGTCCATCCGCCGCATCACGTAGTTGACCACGTCCCACAGCGGCACCGGCGTACCGTTGCTGATGTTGTAGGCCTTGCCCAGCGCCGAGCCAGCCGCCAAGAGGCTGCTGAGCATGACTTCGTTGAGGTTCTGCACGCTGGTGAAGTCGACCTTGTTCAAACCGTCGCCGATGATCGCCAGACGGCCCTTGCGCTGCATCTTCAGCAGTCGCGGGAAGATGCTCATGTCACCGGCGCCGGTGACGAAACGCGGGCGCAGGGCGATGGTTTCCAGACCGAACTCCTGTGCGCCGAAGACTTTTTGCTCGGCCAGATATTTGGTCGCGGCGTAGGGATGCTTGAAGCGCTTGGGCACTTGCTCTTCGGTCAGGCCGAGATGGTCACGGCCATCAAAATAGATCGACGGCGACGACAGATGCACTAGCCGCCGCACGCGCTGCTTGAGGCAGGCTTCGACAACGTTTTCGGTGACTTGGACATTGCCCTGATGGAAGTCCTGATAACGCCCCCACACGCCGACGGCACCGGCGCAATGCACCACCGCTTCGACGTCGCGGCAGAGGTCGCGTACCAGATCGGCGTCGGTCAGATCGCCCGGCACAAACTCCGCACCCCGGCGCACCAGATGCTCGACGCTCTCGGCCCGGCGACCGTTGACCCGCACTTCAAGGCCCTGCTCCAGGGCGAACCGCGAAAAGCGCCCGCCAATAAAGCCGCTGGCGCCGGTAACCAAAATCTTCATCAAAAACTCCAGGGAAGCAGCTGCAAGCTTCGAGCTGTCAACTGCAAGTTGAAACGGTGCTTGTTCTTGCCGCTTGCAGCTTGACGCTTGCCGCTGCGTTCAAGCCACTAGCCATTGCTTTGAGGCGCGCAGCAGTTGTTCGGTAAGCAGGTTCAGCAACTGGCCGCCGTTGCGCCAATGATGCCAGTACAACGGCACGTCGATCGGTTTATCTGGCAGCAATTCGCGCAGCACGCCGCGCTCCAGCTGTTCGCGCACTTGCAGTTCCGGCACCAGCCCCCAGCCGAGGCCGGCTTCGGTCAGGCGAATGAAGCCTTCGGAGGACGGGCATAAATGGTGCTCGAACGCGCCATCGACGCCCAACAGCGCCAGGTAGCGATGCTGGAGGAAATCGTCCGGGCCGAACACCAGTGCGGGGGTGCGTGGCAGCTGTTCGGCGCGTACGCCATCGGGAAAATGCCGGGCGATGAAGGCCGGACTGGCGAGCGCGCGATAGCGCATGGCACCGAGCAACACGCTGCGTGCGCCGGCCACCGGGCGCTCGCTGGCGCACAGGCATGCGGCCACTTCACCGGCACGCATGCGCTTGAGGCCTACGGTCTGGTCTTCGACGATCAGATCGAGCAACAAATGCTGCTCGGCGCAGAAATCGCCAACGGCGCCAGCCCACCAAGTGGCAAGGCTATCGGCGTTGAGGGCGATGCGCAGGCGATCCGGCAGGCCTTCTTCGTCCAGCGCCGGTACCGCCGATTGCAAGTCGCGCTCAAGCAAACGCACCTGCTGCACATGGTTGAGCAAGCGCCGGCCGATTTCGGTCGGCGATGGCGGTGTTTCGCGTACCAGCACCGGCTGGCCGACGCGCGCCTCGAGCAATTTGATGCGCTGGGAGATCGCCGACTGCGACAGGCCGAGAACCTGTGCAGCGCGATCGAAGCCGGCCTGCTCGACCACCGCGGCCAGCGCGGAAAGCAATTTATAGTCGAACATCAGTGTTCCTAATGGGCGATCAGCACTATTGGTTTTTCTTATACAGCGGCACGCCGGAGAATAGCCAGCAAGCACTCTCTTTCAAGGATATTTTCCATGTGGCAAAGCTATGTAAACGGCCTGTTGGTGGCGTTCGGCCTGATCATGGCGATCGGCACGCAGAACGCGTTTGTATTGGCGCAGAGCCTGCGCCGTGAACACCATTTGCCCGTGGCGGCATTGTGCGTGGTGTGTGATGCGATTCTGGTGGCGGCCGGGGTGTTCGGCCTGGCGACGATCCTGGCGCAGAACCCGACCCTGCTGGCGATCGCCCGTTGGGGCGGCGCGACGTTTCTGATCTGGTACGGCAGCCAGGCGCTGCGCCGGGCCTGCTCGAAACAGAGCCTTGAGCAAGGCGAAAACCAGACCGTGCGTTCGCTGCGCGCGGTCATGCTCAGCGCGTTGGCGGTGACATTGCTCAATCCCCACGTTTATCTGGATACGGTTTTATTGATCGGCTCGCTGGGCGCGCAGCAATCGGTGCCCGGCGCTTATGTAGTCGGCGCGGCGAGCGCCTCGCTGCTGTGGTTTTTCACCCTTGCTCTCGGCGCCGCATGGCTGGCACCGTGGCTGGCCCGGCCGAGCACCTGGCGCATTCTCGATCTGGTGGTGGCGTTGATGATGTTCGCCGTGGCCGCGCAGTTGATCATCGCCGGATGAATTAATGCTGAAGGCTCTGGAACCTCTATCCCACACAGTTGTTGCGTGGTTAAGGCGCGACCCCGGTGCTATGATCCGAACCCTGCGCCGCAAAGAGTAAAAACTCGCCGGTGCATTTCCGGCCGCCCGTGATCGGCCTTGCGCTCACCGCAACAGACCTGATTAGGAGAATCATCATGGCTTTCGAATTGCCGCCGCTGCCCTACGCACACGATGCCCTGCAGCCGCACATCTCCAAGGAAACCCTGGAGTTCCACCACGACAAGCACCACAACACCTACGTCGTGAACCTGAACAACCTGGTGCCAGGCACCGAGTTTGAAGGCAAGACCCTGGAAGAGATCGTCAAGACTTCCTCGGGCGGTATCTTCAACAACGCCGCTCAGGTCTGGAACCACACCTTCTACTGGAACTGCCTGGCGCCAAACGCCGGCGGTCAGCCAACCGGCGCACTGGCAGATGCCATCAACGCAGCGTTCGGTTCGTTCGACAAGTTCAAGGAAGAATTCAGCAAAACCTCGATCGGCACCTTCGGTTCCGGCTGGGGCTGGCTGGTGAAAAAGGCTGACGGTTCCCTGGCCCTGGCCAGCACCATCGGCGCCGGCAACCCGCTGACCAGCGGCGACACCCCGCTGCTGACCTGCGACGTCTGGGAACACGCTTACTACATCGACTACCGCAACCTGCGTCCGAAGTACGTTGAAGCGTTCTGGAACCTGGTCAACTGGAAGTTCGTGGCCGAGCAGTTCGAAGGCAAGACCTTCACCGCTTAAGCTGCGCGCCAGACAGGAAACCCGGCTTCGGCCGGGTTTTTTTATGCCTTGCGCATGGCGTTTGTCGCACGGCAAAAACAGCTTCGGGCCGTTTGCTGCCAGCCGACAGCCGACTACCATCAGAGACAGGAAAAAATCTTTGACCCGGTGCTCAAGTTGCGCGCCACTGCAACCGACACAGTAATTCAGAGCTATTACTCAAATGACGACATCGCGGCCAGGATACCGGCGAATTTTCCCGTGCCTGATTGTCCCTTTGACTGCCAACCCGGGATTGCCAATACTCATGGCAACTTGACGCTACCCGCACGGAACAAGGAATAACCCTTTGAAGCTGGAACTCAAGAACAGCTTGTCGGTGAAGTTGCTCCGGGTCGTGCTCCTGTCGGCATTGATCGTAGGCGTAGTCTTGAGCTGCGCGCAGATTGTCTTCGATGCCTACAAGACCCGTCAGGCCGTCGCCGGCGACGCCGAGCGGATCCTCGACATGTTCCGCGATCCTTCGACCCAGGCGGTCTATAGCCTGGACCGGGAAATGGGCATGCAGGTGATCGAGGGGCTGTTCCAGGACGACGCCGTGCGCCAGGCCTCCATTGGTCACCCCAATGAAGCGATGCTCGCGCAGAAATCCCGCGAATTGCAGCATTCCAGCAGCCGTTGGCTGACAGACCTGATTCTCGGTCAGGAACGCACCTTCACCACGCAATTGGTCGGCCGTGGCCCCTACAGCGAATACTACGGCGACCTGAGCATCACCCTCGACACCGCAACCTATGGCGAAGGTTTCATTGTCAGCTCGGTGATCATCTTCATTTCCGGCGTACTGCGCGCACTGGCCATGGGACTGGTGCTGTATCTGGTCTATCACTGGCTGCTGACCAAACCGCTGTCGCGGATCATCGAACACCTTACCGAGATCAACCCGGATCGTCCCAGCGAGCACAAGATTCCGCAGCTCAAGGGCCACGAAAAAAACGAGCTGGGCCTGTGGATCAACACCGCCAACCAGTTGCTCGAGTCCATCGAACGCAACACCCATCTGCGCCACGAAGCGGAAAACAGCCTGCTACGCATGGCCCAGTACGACTTCCTGACCGGTCTGCCGAACCGCCAGCAATTGCAGCAGCAGCTGGACAAGATTCTCGTCGATGCAGGCAAGTTGCAGCGCCGCGTCGCGGTGTTGTGCGTCGGCCTGGATGATTTCAAAGGCATCAACGAACAATTCAGCTACCAGACCGGCGACCAGTTGCTGCTGGCCCTGGCCGATCGCTTGCGCGCCCACAGCGGTCGCCTCGGCGCCCTGGCCCGCCTGGGCGGCGATCAGTTCGCCCTGGTGCAGGCCGACATCGAACAACCTTACGAAGCAGCGGAACTGGCGCAGAGCATTCTCGATGACCTGGAGGCGCCCTTCGCCCTCGACGATCAGGAAATCCGCCTGCGCGCGACCATCGGCATCACCCTGTTCCCGGAGGACGGCGACAGCACCGAGAAGCTGTTGCAGAAAGCCGAGCAGACCATGACCCTGGCCAAGACCCGCTCGCGCAACCGCTATCAGTTCTACATCGCCAGCGTCGACAGCGAGATGCGCCGCCGTCGCGAGCTGGAAAAAGACCTGCGTGACGCGCTGATCCGCGATCAGTTCTACCTGGTCTATCAGCCGCAGATCAGTTATCGCGATCATCGCGTAGTGGGTGTCGAAGCGCTGATTCGCTGGCAGCACCCCGAACACGGCCTGGTGCCGCCGGACCTGTTCATTCCGCTGGCGGAACAGAACGGCACGATCATCGCCATCGGCGAGTGGGTGCTCGACCAGGCCTGCAAGCAATTGCGCGAGTGGCATGATCAGGGGTTCGTCGATTTGCGTATGGCGGTCAACCTGTCGACCGTGCAACTGCACCACGCCGAGCTGCCGCGGGTGGTCAACAACCTGCTGCAGATGTACCGGCTGCCGCCGCGCAGTCTGGAACTGGAAGTCACCGAAACCGGCCTGATGGAAGACATCACCACCGCCGCCCAGCATCTGCTGAGCCTGCGCCGCTCCGGCGCACTGATTGCGATCGACGACTTCGGCACCGGCTATTCATCCCTCAGCTATCTGAAAAGCCTGCCGCTGGACAAGATCAAGATCGACAAGAGCTTCGTCCAGGATCTGCTGGATGACGACGATGACGCGACCATCGTTCGCGCGATCATTCAACTGGGCAAGAGCCTGGGCATGCAGGTGATTGCCGAAGGCGTGGAGACCGCCGAGCAGGAAACCTACATCATTTCCGAGGGTTGCCACGAAGGTCAGGGCTACCACTACAGCAAACCGCTGCCGGCGCGGGAGCTGGGCATTTACCTCAAGCAGGCGCAACGCAGCAATGCGGCGATTCTTTAAAGATCAAAGATCGCAGCCTCGTTGCACTCGTCAGCTCCTACAGT
>NZ_QETJ01000151.1:0-11689 GCF_003105095.1 Pseudomonas sp. NDM
GAGCAGGCTCACTCCTACAGGTGATCGCGTACCCCTTGTAGGAGTGAGCCTGCTCGCGATAGCGGTAGATCTGCCTACACAGGGTTCAAGTCAGAATTCAGCAAAGGTGCTTTATGACCACAGCCAACGTGTACCAACAACGCCCGACCACCGGTGCCCGTGCCGAGTCGTCGCTGCACCATGCCGACCTCGCCAGCCTGGTCGGCAAGGGCCGCAAGAACGCCGGTGTGATCGTGCGGGAAAAGAAACTCCTCGGCCACCTGACCATTCGTGGCGATGGTCACGATGCAGCGTTCGCTGCTGGTGTGCACAAGGCGCTGGGCATTGAATTGCCCGGCGCTCTGAGCGTCATTGTCAAAGGCGAAACCAGCCTGCAATGGATGGGCCCGGACGAGTGGTTGCTGATCGTGCCAAGCGGTGAAGAGTTCGCCGCCGAACAGAAACTGCGTGAAGCACTGGGCGATCTGCACATCGCGATCGTCAACGTCAGCGGTGGCCAGCAAGTGCTCGAACTGAGCGGCCCGAACGTGCGTCAGGTGCTGATGAAATCCACCAGCTACGACGTGCACCCGAACAACTTCCCGGTCGGTAAAGCGGTGGGCACGGTGTTCGCCAAGTCGCAGCTGATGATTCGTCATACCGCCGAAGACACTTGGGAATTGCTGATTCGTCGCAGCTTCTCGGATTACTGGTGGTTGTGGTTGCAGGATGCGTCGGCTGAGTACGGCCTTAGCGTTCAGGCCTGAAAGATCAAGAGCTACCCCCTCACCCCAGCCCTCTCCCCCAGGGCTGGCGAGGGGGAAAGGGAGCCGATCTCGGGTGTTTTTGTGATCTATATTCACCCGCGATATTTCAGGTCGGCGTAGCTCGAAAGAGCACCACGGTCAGTTCCCTCTCCCTCTGGGAGAGGGCTAGGGTGAGGGGAAAACCCTGACACCCCGCACAAAAAACAGGAGTTACCGCACCATGAGCCGCGCCCCAGACACATGGATTCTGACCGCCGACTGCCCCAGCGTCCTCGGCACGGTGGACGCGGTGACGCGTTTTCTGTTCGAGCAGGGCTGTTATGTGACCGAGCACCACTCGTTCGATGATCGCCTCTCCGGGCGCTTCTTCATTCGCGTGGAATTCCGCCAGCCGGACGGTTTTGACGAGCAATCTTTCCGCGCAGGCCTTGCCGAGCGAGGGCAGGCGTTCGGCATGCTCTTCGAGCTGACCGCGCCGAACTACCGGCCGAAAGTGGTGATCATGGTCTCCAAGGCCGATCACTGCCTCAACGACTTGCTCTACCGCCAGCGCATCGGCCAGTTGTCGATGGACGTGGCAGCGGTGGTGTCCAACCATCCGGATCTCAAGCCACTGGCCGACTGGCACCAGATTCCCTACTACCATTTCCCTCTCGACCCCAATGACAAACCGGCGCAGGAGCGTCAGGTCTGGCAGGTGATCGAAGAGGCCGGTGCCGAACTGGTGATCCTCGCCCGCTACATGCAGGTGCTGTCGCCGGAGCTGTGCCGCAAGCTCGACGGCAAGGCGATCAACATTCATCACTCGCTGCTGCCGGGCTTCAAGGGCGCCAAGCCTTATCACCAGGCTTACAACAAGGGCGTGAAACTGGTTGGCGCAACGGCGCACTACATCAACAACGACCTCGATGAAGGGCCGATCATTGCCCAGGGCGTCGAGGCGGTGGACCACAGTCATTATCCCGAGGATCTGATCGCCAAGGGGCGCGATATCGAAGGCCTGACGCTGGCGCGGGCGGTTGGGTATCACATTGAGCGGAGGGTGTTCCTCAACGCCAATCGTACGGTCGTTCTTTAGATAGCTATCGCGAGCAGGCGCACTCCTACAAGGGGTACGCATTCCAATGTAGGAGTGAGCCTGCTCGCGATAGGGCCATAACAAACAACGCAAAACCAACAAGCAGTAACCCGAGCACTTAACGCGCTGCCTGCCTGGGCAGCGCAGTTCCATAAAAACAACAGCGAGGTGAAAGCATGTCTGGCAATCGTGGTGTGGTGTATCTCGGCGCTGGCAAGGTCGAAGTACAGAAAATCGACTACCCGAAAATGCAGGACCCGCGCGGTCGCAAGATCGAGCACGGGGTCATTCTCAAAGTGGTTTCCACCAACATCTGCGGCTCCGACCAGCACATGGTGCGCGGCCGGACCACGGCGCAGACCGGTCTGGTGCTGGGTCACGAGATCACCGGTGAGGTGATCGAAAAGGGCTCTGACGTCGAGAACCTGAAGATCGGCGACCTGGTCTCCGTTCCCTTCAACGTGGCTTGCGGGCGCTGCCGTTCCTGCAAAGAGCAACACACCGGTGTCTGCCTGACCGTCAACCCGGCCCGTGCCGGTGGCGCTTACGGTTACGTCGACATGGGCGACTGGACCGGCGGCCAGGCCGAATACGTGCTGGTGCCGTACGCCGACTTCAACCTGCTGAAACTGCCGGACCGCGATAAGGCTATGGAGAAAATCCGTGACCTGACCTGCCTCTCCGACATCCTCCCGACCGGTTACCACGGCGCGGTCACTGCCGGCGTCGGCCCGGGCAGCAGCGTTTACATCGCCGGCGCCGGTCCGGTCGGTCTGGCCGCTGCCGCTTCTGCACGTTTGCTCGGTGCGGCGGTGGTGATCGTCGGCGACGTCAACACCATCCGCCTGGCCCACGCCAAGGCGCAGGGCTTTGAAGTCGTCGACCTGTCCAAGGACACCCCGCTGCACGAACAGATCGCCGCACTGCTGGGCGAACCTGAAGTCGACTGCGCGGTGGACTGCGTCGGTTTCGAAGCCCGCGGCCACGGCCACGATGGCGTCAAGGCCGAAGCCCCGGCTACGGTGCTCAACTCACTGATGGGCGTGGTGCGCGTTGCCGGCAAGATCGGCATCCCGGGCCTGTACGTCACCGAAGATCCGGGCGCCGTCGACGCCGCGGCAAAAATGGGCAGCCTGAGCATCCGCTTCGGCCTGGGCTGGGCCAAGTCCCACAGCTTCCACACTGGTCAGACCCCAGTGATGAAGTACAACCGCCAACTGATGCAGGCGATCATGTGGGATCGCATCAACATCGCCGAAGTGGTGGGCGTGCAAGTCATCAGCCTCGACCAGGCGCCGGAAGGTTATGGCGAGTTCGATGCCGGCGTGCCGAAGAAGTTTGTGATCGACCCGCACAAGTTGTTCAGTGCGGCGTAGGATTTTAACGCGCTACAAAACGGCGCCATTCAGGCGCCGTTTTTCATATTTACGATTCGATTTCGACCTCTTCAGCTTGCATTCCTTTCTGTCCTCTTGTGGCAACAAATGACACAGTTTGGCCTTCTTTCAAAGTTGTGCATCCTTGCGTTTGGATGGCTTTGAAATGGACGAAAAGATCATCGCCACTGACGGGGGTGATAAAGCCGAAGCGTTTTTCATCGTTAAACCACTTTACGGTACCGGTTTGTCTGTTTGACATGTCCATGCTTCCTGTTTGCTTTGTGTCTTGAATTCAGATTCGAGGGGGCACGACTTGGGGTTACCTGTCCAAGAATTGCGAACCAGTCGAGCGTTTGTCGAATTCAAGATAATCCAACTTGATTTCCGGCGGTAACTGTCAGGTTTGACAGTTTTTATAAACTTTTTGGAATAGCCAAAATATCGATCTGGAATGACCGGAACATGCCTCTGGCAAAGTTTTACCGCAAGGCAAAACGGCGACCTCAGGGTCGCCGTTTTGTTTGGTTCATGGTTCATTCAGCGCGGACTTGGGCTGCTTGCATTCCTTTCTGCCCCTTTTCGGCGACGAATGAAACTGTCTGTCCTTCCTTAAGGGTTTTGGTCCAGTCGCTCTCGATAGCCTTGGAATGGACGAAAAGATCATCGCCGCCACCCTGAGGGGTGATAAAGCCGAATCCTTTTTCATCGTTAAACCATTTGACTGTCCCGGTTTGTCTGAGTGACATGTCCATGCTTCCTATGCTTTGAGTCTTGATTTCTGCGGTGCAGGTATTTCCATAAAAGGGCAACGTTCGGGTTGCTCTTTTTTTACGTGTTACTCTTTCTTTTCTTCAAACGAGCATTTTTTTACGTCTCCATCGGCGGCTGCGCAATCATCCGAGGTCCAGCCGGTTCCAGTGGCTTTGATCGGAGTACCGTTCCTGTAACCGGAGGAGACGCCAAGGTCGCCCTTGCCGTCGTAGCGACAAATGACGACGGAATCGTCGCTGTTCTTGTCTTGAAGGCGCGCAGAGGTGAAGGTGGCATCTTCGTTTTCTAGAGAGTGAGTAATTGAAATTGTCGGGCAAGTGGCTGCATAGGCGGTGCTCATCATGGCAAGACTGACCAAAACACCGGCGGTAATTTTCAGCTTCATTGTTTGTACTCCGTTACATGAAAGGAGCAGCAATGTTCTATGCATTGATGACCGCCGCCAACTGTCAGATCTGACAGTTTTTTAGTCTCTTTGGAAATATGGAGCCCGGTTGTTGGCGGACAAACGTCATAAAGAATCACACCGTTCTGCAGCGCTTACGCAGTGATCTCAGAAGCCGCCAGGGCCGCAATCTTTTTGATGATCTTCTGCGCTTCAAGGCTGATCTGCCGGGCAATGATGAGAATGGGCGTGCGGGTGAGGAACATGCCAACCAATAACCGGTCAAACCGCCAGTTTCGCCGCCCGACAACGGGTCGTTTTTACAGCGCAAGAGGATGTCTGAATGAAGATTTCACGCGGTATTGCCCTGGCATCGCTCCTGACCCTGGCCGCCGGGCCGGTGTTTGCCGGTTTCAGTCTGAATGACGTCGCCGGTGCGGTAGCGGGGATGGAGGGTGGTGACAAGGCGGCCGCTGCGGCGCCGACCTCGGAGACCGCCGGTTTGCTCAGCGCCCTCAGTGCGCTGGATGTCACGCCGGAGCAGGCCGTAGGCGGCACTAGCGCGATGCTCGGGCTGGCGAAGAATCAGTTGAGCAGCACCGACTATTCGCAACTGGCCAAGGAAGTGCCGGGCATCGACAAATTGTCCGGTGGCAGCGGCAATCTGGCGGCGCTCGGGGCGTTGCTCGGTTCGTCCGGCAAGTCCGCTGGCCTGGAAAATGCGCTGGGCAATGTCAAAGACAGCAACGACCTGAACAACGCGTTCAGCGCGCTGGGCATGGACAGCGGCATGATCGGCCAGTTTGCCCCGGTGATCCTGCAATACCTCGGTCAGCAGGGCGTCGGCGGTTCGCTGTTGAGCAGCCTCGGCAACATCTGGGGCACCGGCACCGGCACCGGCAGTTGAGTCAGCGGCGCTCGTTGCGCAACGCGACGATGCGCTGATCCTTCTCGGTCCAGAGCTGGTTGACCCAGTTCTGGACGCGCTGGCGGAACGCCGGATCTTTCTCGTAATCGCCCTGCCACAGCCCCGGGTCGAGTTCGCGGGTCTTGATGTCGATGATCACCCGCGGCACGTTGCCGCTGATCAGGTCCCAGAAGCCCGGAATCTTCTCCTGCGGATACACCACCGTCACGTCGAGCATCGCGTCGAGCTGTTCGCCCATCGCCGCCAGCACGAACGCCACACCGCCGGCCTTGGGTTTGAGCAGGTGGCTGAACGGTGAGTCCTGCTGGGTGCTTTTGGCCAGGGTGTAGCGGGTGCCTTCGAGATAATTCACCACCGTCACTGGCTGGCGCTTGAACAGCTCGCAAGCGGCTTTGGTGATTTCCAGATCCTTGCCTGCCAGTTCCGGGTTCTTCGCTAGAAAGGCCTTGGTGTAGCGCTTCATGAACGGGTAATCCAGCGCCCACCACGCCAGGCCGAGAAACGGCACCCAAATCAGCTCTTTCTTGAGGAAGAACTTGAAAAACGGCGTGCGCCGGTTGAGGGTCTGGATCAGCGCCGGAATGTCGACCCAGGATTGATGGTTGCTGACCACCAGATATGACGTGTCGCGGCGCAGATCGTCGCCGCCGCGAATGTCCCACTGGGTCGGGATGCACAGCCGGAAGATCAGCTTGTCGATCTCGGCCCAGGTCTCGGCAATCCACATCACCGCCCACGACGCGTAATCACGCCAGCGCCCGGGCGCGATCAGCTTGAGCAGGGCAAACACCATCAACGGCCCGATCAGAATCAGGGTGTTGAGCAACAACAGCAGGGTGACCAAACAGCCGGTGAGCAGGCGGCGCATAAGCAACTCTATGAAGTGGCAGGGGCGGGCCATGATAAGCAGCTTCGCGCGACAGGCCAAATCGGCGCTGACGAATGTTTCACTTTTAAAGCGTTAGTCTTCAGCGCTGATGCGCAACCCTGTGGCGAGGGAGCTTGCTCCCGCTGGGCTGCGAAGCAGCCCCAGGCACATGCGCTTCGGTGTGCCAGTAGAGTCGCAAATCAGGCTTTACGACGACTGCGTCGCCGAGCGGGAGCAAGCTCCCTCGCCACAGAGGTTGGCGCTACTCCAACTTCCGCACATTTGCGCGGTCTAGAATCTGGCGCTGAGCCCACTCTTTCAGGAAGCCCCTTACGTGAAATCCCTCCTTGCTCTGTTTGCCCTCGTCGCGCTGCCGGTCATGGCTGCCGAACCGACGCTGTACGGTCGCTACGAATACATCGCGCTGCCGGAAATCGGCGGCGAAGTACTCAAGGCCAAGATGGACACCGGTGCGCTGACCGCCTCGCTGTCGGCCAAGGACATCGAGACCTTCACCCGCGATGGCGAAGACTGGGTGCGTTTCCGTCTCGCCACCAAGGACGCCAGCAACAAGGTTTTCGAACACAAGGTCGCGCGCATCAGCAAGATCAAAAGCCGTTCCGACGAGGACGATGACGAGCGCGACGCCAGCGATGTCGCCAAGCGCCCGGTGGTCGATCTGGAACTGTGCCTGGGCAACGTCAAACGCACCGTCGAGGTCAACCTGACCGACCGCAGCCACTTCAACTACCCGCTGCTGATCGGCGCCAAGGCCTTGCGCGAGTTCGGCGCGGCGGTCAATCCGGCGCGGCGTTACACCGCCGACAAGCCTGACTGCTGAGTGGTCTGATTGACGTAACCCCGGGCTTGGGGCACCGTTCGCGCATTACCTGCCACGGGCTCGGACGCCATGCCGCACATCCTGATTGTCGAAGACGAAGCGGCGATTGCCGACACGCTGATTTTTGCCTTGCAGGGCGAGGGCTTCACCACCACGTGGCTGAGCCTCGGCGCGGCGGCGCTGGAGCATCAGCGGCAGACCCCGGCCGACCTGATCATTCTCGATATCGGCCTGCCGGACATCAGCGGCTTCGAAACCTGCAAGCAGCTGCGGCGCTTCACTGAAGTGCCGGTGCTGTTTCTCAGCGCCCGCGATGCCGAGATCGACCGTGTGGTCGGCCTCGAGATCGGCGCCGACGATTACGTCGTCAAACCGTTCAGCCCGCGTGAAGTGGCGGCGCGGGTCAAAGCCATCCTCAAGCGCATGGCGCCGCGCCCGACCCCGGAAGCAGGCGCAACGCTGTTTCGCATCGATCCCGAACGCGTGCAGATCAGCTATCGCGGCCAGCCGCTGAGCCTCACCCGCCATGAATTCCGTCTGCTGCAATGCCTGCTCGAACAACCCGAACGCGTGTTCAGCCGAGAGCAATTGCTCGATGCACTGGGCGTGGCCGCTGATGCCGGTTACGAGCGCAGCATCGACAGCCACATCAAAAGCGTTCGTGCCAAGTTGCGTCTGGTCCGTGCCGAGGCTGAGCCGATCCAGACCCATCGCGGCCTCGGTTACAGCTACAGCCCGGTGCACAGCTGATGTCGTTGGGCCTGCGGATCTTTCTGGTGTACGTGCTGTTTGTCGGTCTGACCGGTTATTTCGTCCTTAACACCGTGATGGAAGAAATCCGCCCCGGCGTGCGTCAGTCCACCGAAGAGACGCTGGTGGATACCGCCAACCTGATGGCGGAAATCCTCCGTGACGATTTCAAGGCCGGCACCCTCAGCGAGAACCGCTGGCCGCAACTGCTCCGCGCCTATGGCGAGCGCCAGCCGCAAGCGACGATCTGGGGCTTGCCGAAGAATCAGGTCAACCATCGCATCTACGTTACCGACGCCAAAGGCATCGTCGTGCTCGACTCCAGCGGCGTCGCCGTCGGCCAGGATTATTCGCGCTGGAACGACGTCTACCTGACCCTGCGCGGCGAGTACGGTGCGCGCTCCAGCCGTAGCGATCCTGACGACGCGAATTCCTCGGTGATGCACGTCGGCGCGCCGATCCGTGACAACGGCAAGATCATCGGCGTGGTTACCGTGGCCAAGCCCAACAGCTCGCTGCAGCCCTATGTCGATCGCACCGAGCGGCGCTTGCTGTTTTACGGCGCCGGGCTGATCGGCCTCGGTCTGCTGTTCGGTGCGTTGCTGTCGTGGTGGCTGAGTCGTGCGCTGCACCGGTTGACCGGTTATGCCCAGGCGGTCAGCGAAGGCCGACGCGTGGAAGTGCCGCACTATCGCGGCGGCGAACTGGAACAATTGGCGATGGCGGTCGAGCAGATGCGCACGCAGCTCGAAGGCAAGGCCTACGTCGAGCGCTATGTGCACACCCTGACCCATGAATTGAAAAGTCCGCTGGCGGCGATTCGAGGTGCGGCGGAGTTGCTGCAAAGTGATATGCCGCCCGTCCAGCGTTTGCGTTTTGTCGCCAACATCGACAGCGAAAGCGCGCGAATGCAGCAGTTGATCGAGCGCCTGCTCAATCTGGCGCAGGTCGAACAGCGCCAAGGGCTGGAGGAACGGGTGGCAGTGCCGCTGGCGCTGTTGGTCGCAGAACTGCTCAGGGCGCAGGCGGCGCGAATCGAGGGCAAGCACCTGCGTATCGAGCAAACGATCGGCGAGGAACTGCTGCTGATTGGCGAGCCGTTTCTGCTGCGTCAGGCCTTGGGCAACCTGCTGGAAAACGCACTGGATTTCACCCCGACGCAGGGCCTGTTGCGCTTGAGTGCCGATCGGGTTGGCGAGCAGATCGAGTTTCGCCTGTTCAACCAGACCACGGCGATTCCCGATTACGCCTTGCCGCGATTGACCGAGCGTTTTTACTCGCTGCCGCGCCCGGACAGCGGGCGCAAGAGCACCGGGTTGGGGCTGAACTTCGTTGAGGAAGTGGTCAAGTTGCATGGCGGGGTGATGCGCATTGGCAATGTCGAAAATGGCGTTGAGGTAGCGTTGCGCCTGCCTTGAACTGATCCATGTGGCGAGGGAGCTTGCTCCCGCTGGGCTGCGAAGCAGCCCCCAATCCATACACCGCGGTTTATTCCGGTGTATTACCGACACCGGTTGCGACGACTGCGTCGCCGAGCGGGAGCAAGCTCCCTCGCCACAGGGCAGGTGTTTCCACACAATCTCCATATTCCCCACACATTCCCTCCACACCGCATCACCAGACTCCTCCCATCCAAACAGGGAGAGTCCCATGAACAAGAATCTGACCATCAAGCTCGGCGCGATTGCCTTGCTGATCCTGCTGTTGCTGATCCCGTTGCTGATGATCGACGGCATCATCGATGAGCGTCAGCAACTGCGCGACGGTGTGCTCGAAGACATCGCCCGCAGTTCCAGTTACAGCCAGCAACTGACCGGGCCGGTGATGGTGGTGCCCTATCGCAAGATTGTGCGCACCTGGAAGACCAACGAAAAAACCAACAAGCGCTACGAGGACATCAGCGAGGTGCGCGGGCGTCTGTACTTTCTGCCGGAGCGCTTCGAACTCGACGGCCAGGTGCAGACCGAGCTGCGCAAACGTGGGATTTACGAGGCGCGGCTGTTCCACGCCGACAACCGTATCGACGGGCATTTTTCCCTGCCGGCACAGTTGGGCATCAAGGAGAATTTTGCCGATTATCAATTCGACGCACCGTTCCTCGCCGTCGGTATCAGCGACATTCGCGGCATCGAAAACGCGCTGAAACTCGAGCTCGCCGGTCAGCAGCTGGATTTCGTGCCCGGCAGCGAAGTGGCCTGGATTGGTGAGGGCGTGCATGTGACCCTCCCGGACCTCGACGCCAGTAAAGCCACGCAGCTGACATTCGGCTTCGACCTGCGCCTGCAAGGCACCGGTTCGCTGCGCGTGGTGCCGGTGGGCAAGACCAGCAGCGTCAGCCTCGCTGCCAATTGGCCGCACCCCAGCTTCGTCGGCAACTTCCTGCCGGCCAAGCGCGAGATCAACGATCAGGGGTTCAGCGCCGATTGGCAGACCTCGTTCTTCTCCACCAACCTGCAAGAGGCAATGGAGCGTTGTGTCGCTGGCGACTGTGACGCACTCAACGGGCGCAGCTTCGGCGTCAGTTTCATCGATCCCGTGGATCAGTACCTCAAAAGCGATCGGGCGATCAAATACGCGCTGATGTTCATCGTCCTGACCTTCGCCGGTTTCTTCCTCTTCGAAGTGCTCAAGAGCCTGGCGGTGCATCCGGTGCAATATGCCTTGGTCGGTGTCGCACTGGCGTTCTTTTACCTGCTGCTGTTGTCGCTGTCGGAACACATCGGTTTTGCTCTGGCGTATCTGTTGTCGGCCAGTGGCTGCGTGCTGTTGATCGGTTTCTACGTCAGCCACGTGTTGCGCAGTGCGCGGCATGGATTGAGTTTTTCGGCCGGGCTGGCGGCGTTGTATGGCCTGTTGTACGGCTTGCTCAGCGCCGAGGATTACGCGCTGCTGATGGGCTCGCTGATGCTGTTCGGTCTGCTCGGGGTGTTCATGGTGCTGACGCGCAAACTCGACTGGTACGGGATTGGCGCGAAGTCGGCCAAGCCGCTGGAGTTTGATGTGGAGGCGATGCGATGAGCGGGTTGAGAGCTGAGCGCAGGGAAGTAGCGGTGTTGCTGACGCTGATTTTTGCAGCGCTGCCGCCAAAACCGAGGTGGTGCATTCGCGAGCAGGCTCGCTCCCATAAGGGATTCGGGTATGACATCCATCCTGTGGGAGCGAGCCTGCTCGCGAAGAGGCCGGAACAGGCAGCGCAGCTCTAAGGCTTGGGCATCGTCGCCAGCATGGACGGCCGCTGACTCACTTCGAAATACCAGTTGGCCAGTTGCGGGTTGGCCGCGCGCCAGTCCATGTCCGGGAAGCGCAGGTCCAGATAGCCCAACGCGCAGGCCACGCTGATCGCCGCAACATCGAAATGGCTGGTCAGCTCGGCAATCGCCTCGCTCTCCAGCACGGCGAGGGCACGGCGGATCTTGTCGCGCTGGGCGTCGAGCCATTCGTCCCAGTGTTTTTCCACCGGGCGCAGGACGGTTTCATAACGCACCATCACCGAGGCATCCATGATCCCGTCGGCCATCGACGCCAGGGTCAACCGCCGCCAGCGCGCCGCGCCTTCGCGGGGGATCAGCGGATTGCCGACATGCTGCTGGTCGAGGTACTCAAGGATGACGCGGCTGTCATGGATGACATTGCCGTCGGCCAGGCGCAGGGCGGGGATCTTGCTCAACGGGTTGTCGGCGATCAGCGCCGGGTTCGGGCTGACCGGGCTGAGCACGCAGTCCTGCAGCGCGACACGATCCTGCTGACCGGTTTCGTGCAGCAGCACCATGACCTTGCGGACGAAGGGCGACAGGATGTTGTGGTACAGGGTCATGCTGGGGGCGGACATGGATGAACCTCGGTGGTCGGCGAAGAGCAGGAGATTAGCCGTAGGAGCTGCGGAACGCTGCGATCTTTTGATCTTGATTCTGCTTTTGAAAGCAAAAGATCGCAGCGTTCCGCA
>NZ_QETJ01000152.1:0-11442 GCF_003105095.1 Pseudomonas sp. NDM
AGGCTCACTCCTACAGGGGGAACGCATTCCAAATGTAGGAGTGAGCCTGCTCGCGATAGCGCCGGAGGATTCACAACAAATCAGGAATATTGGACTTCAATTTCATCCAGCTGATGATCGAAGCTCTTCAGCCGCGCGGTCCAGGTGTACACCAGCACTTCGAAGTCTCGATCGATCACCGCCCCGCCTGGCGCCTCCATCCGTACATCGCAGAAATCCAGCTGATAGCGTTCGCGGGCCATGGCCGTGGCGACATCTGACAGCTCGCGAGCATTGTTCAGCCAGTGCCAGCCTTCATCGGCGATCTGCTTGTCGAGTTCCAGGCATTGCTTCTTCAGAGCTTCGAGGCTTTTTTCCAGCGGCGTGCCGGTGAGTTCGCCCATGACTTCGGCGAAGGTTCGCCCGGGCTGCCAGTAACTGCCCCAGAAGTAGCGGTCGAACACGGTTTCGACCCGGCGCAGGGCGACTTTGGTGTCCCAGATCAGCACGAGCATCTTGCCGCGCTCGAGCTGACGCTTCTTGACCCGCTGCAGCTGAATCGAGGTCCAGGCGACGACGACGATCGCCATCACCGCGATCAGCGCAACGGCGCTGTCGAGAAAAACCATTGCCGTGTCAATCTGGTGGGCCAGCATGATCCCGTAGAAATATGTGGCCGAGAGCAGCACCAGTGCGACCAGAGCGCACCAGAAGCCGAGAGCGTAAGGGTTTTTCATTATTGGTTTCCCCTGGGCCAGCACGAGCAATGTGCATTGCAGGAGCGCTTGGCATGGGGCGCCCCTCCAACACTTCAAAGCATAGCAACGGCCTCAGGGTTTGCTGGCGCCCGAGGTGTTCGTTCGTCCGCTTTCCCAGCCACCGCCCAGGGCGAGGAACAAATCGATCTGGCTCATCGCGACCTGGGTGTTGGCGGCGGCCAGTTGTGCGGTGACGTCGGTGTAGGTGCGGGTCGCTTGCAGGTCGGCGAGGAACGACTCGCGTCCGGCCTGGAAGAAGCGGTGCGTCTGCTCGGCGGCGAGCTTCGCCGACTGCTCGGCTTCGGCCAGTGCATCGCGGCGTTGCAGCAACGCGCTGTACTGGGCCAGACCGGTCTGGGTCTCGCGGATGGCGTTGAGCACCACACCGTCGAAATGCGCCAGCGCGCCCTGAGTGTTGGCCTCGGCCTCACGAATGCGCGCACGGGCGCCGTTGGTCGGCACCTTCCAGCTCAGCGACGGGCCGAAACCCCAGCGGTTGGTCGAAGGGTCACCCAGATCGTCGATGAGACCGACGGTGCCGATCGTCGCGCCGATGCTGATGTCCGGGTACAGCTCACCGGTGGCGATACCGATGCCTGCCGTTGCCGCCGCGAGACGGCGTTCAGCCTGACGAATATCCGGGCGACGCTTGAGCAGCGCAGCACCGTCGCCCACCGGCAGCCGTTGAGCGATCTTCGGCAACTCGGCGCAACTGGCCGTGCCCGCCGGCAATTGCTCGACCGGTTTGGCCAGCAGCATCGACAAACGGAACAGCCCGGCCTGACGCGCCGCTTCATAACGCGGCAAGTCGGCGCGCAGGGATTTGAATTGTGTCTGCGAGCGGGTGACCTGGGTTTCATCGCCACGCCCGGCGTCACGCAGACGCTGGATCAGTGAAGTGCTCTGCGATTGCAGATCGAGAGAATGCTCGGCGATTTCCCGCTCTTCATTGGCGGCGCAGACCTGGGTGTAAGCGCGAACCACGTCCGCCACCAGTGTGATGCGAGCGGTATCGGCAGCAGCCTGGGTCGCATCGGCATTGGCTTTGGCCGCTTCGATGCCGCGCTGCAGGGTGCCCCACAAGTCGAACTGATACGAAGCGCTGATGCCGATGTCGCCGACGTTATCCACCGGCACTTTCTCCGGCAGCAGGAACGCCTGACCGGATTCCTGCAGACGCTGGGCGCCCATTTTCACGCCGCCACTCCAACCGCCAGCGGCCTCGGCTTCATCCACCTGAGCGCGCGCCCGCGACAGGTTCGCCGCCGCTACACGCAGGTCGGTGTTGGACGCCATGGCCTGCTGCACCAGTTGATCGAGGCGCGGGTCTTTATACAGTCGCCACCAGTCGGCCGGCACCGGCGCCGAAACCACCGGTTTGCCAGCGATTGCCAGCTCGCCCTGAATATCCTTGCGCTGCGCTGCCGCGTCGGCGGGCACCTGATAATCCGGGCCGACCATCTGGCAGGCCGAGAGCATCACACCCAACCCGGCGATCAACCAGGCCTTGCTCATGGCTGCGGCTCCCGGGGTTGATCGTCGATGATTGACACAGTGGCGGTACGCCCGGCAATCATGCGGAAGTCGGCCGGCACATCATCGAAGGCGATGCGCACCGGAATCCGCTGCGCCAGGCGCACCCAACTGAACGCCGGGTTGACGTTCGGCAGCAGGTTGCTGCCACTGGTGCGATCACGGTCTTCGATGCCGGCGACGATGCTTTCGACATGCCCGCGCAACCGTGCGCGGTCGCCGATCACGCGGATATCCACCGACTGCCCGACGTGAATGCCGTCGAGTTTGGTTTCTTCAAAATAGCCGTCGATGTGGAAGGAATTGCTGTCGACCACCGACAACACCGGGCGCCCGGCGGTGACGAACTCCTGCGAACGCGGCGCGCGGTCGTTGACGTAACCGTCGACCGGGCTGCGGATCACCGAGCGATCGAGGTTGAGCTGCGCACTGTCGACCGCCACCAACGCTTCGGCCAGCGCCGATTGCGCACGGGCCACCCGCGACTGGCTCTCTTCCAGTTGCTCGGCCGGCACCAGGTTGCCGAGGCCACGGTTACGCTTGGCTTCACGCTGCGCCTGGGCGAGGGTTTCCTGGCGATCAGCGACGGCGGCCCTGGCCTGGCGCAGGGCCAGTTTGAAGCGGTCCTGATCGATGCTGAACAGCACCTGGCCACGCTTGATCAACTGGTTGTCCTTCACTTCGACCTGCTGGATCAACCCGGACACGTCCGGGGCGATCTGGATGATGTCGGCACGAATGTGGCCGTCGCGGGTCCACGGCGCGAACATGTAATACATCACCATGCGCCAGACGAGGACAACGGCAAAAGTAACGATCAGCAGGGTCAGGACCACGCGACCGATAGTCAGAAACGGTTTTTTCATGTCATCAGGTATCGACTGAGTGAGTCCACGCCGTACAGCAGCACGGCGTAGAGCGCCACGTTGAACAATGCCCGGTGCCAGACCAGACGGTAAAAGTGCAGGCGCTGCAGCACGCCATGCACCAACAGAAACAACACATAGGTAATGCCCATCAGCACCAGCAGGGTCGGCAGGAAAATGCCGCTGATATCCAGATCACCGATCATAGGGGCGCTCCATCGGGCAGCGGTTCTTCGGGCTCGGCGCTGGAGACGAATTCGACGCCGGGCAGCAAGGCCAGACGCAAACCACTCAAGGCGTGCAACAGGTGCAGACGGGTTTCATCGTCGCCCTCACCGTTCAGCGCACGGCGGGTGCGATCAAGGGTCATCAGCAGACCGCTCGGCGCCGGCAGGCGTTCGTCGGCTTTGAGGCAGGCGCGGAAATACTCGCCAACCTCGGCCACCACTTGTCGCAACAAGACGTTTGGCACGCCAGTGACGCGCGGCGTGTAGGCAAGCAAATCCAGCATATTCAGACCGACGCGCACCTCGCGCATGGCAATGCCGGTGTCCTGGCCGGTCAGGGCCAGACGCGGCAGGTGCTGCATCAGCCGATCGAGCAACTGCACGCCCAGTTGCCGATGCTCGGCGAGGCTGGCCGGTTCGGTCATGCTGACGATGTCTTTCCAACTGAATCGAGTCAGGCGCTTGGCCGCCAGCTCGGCACCGAACGGCCGCGCCACCAGCGTCCAGATAAAAGCGAACAACAGCCCCAGTGGCCCGGCGAGGTTGGAGTTGGCGAAGGCAAAAAAATCCGCGTCGTAGGCACCCTGAATGCTGATGAACGACGAGGTATTGACCAGCGTCAGCAGCATGCCGAGGTAGAAACGCGGCTGCACCGTCAGGGTGCCGATGCAAATGAACGGCACGGCAAACGCCAGCACCAGCATGGGGAAATCGTGCAGGTTGGGCAGAATCAGAAACAGGTAAAGACTGGCGAACAGCACCGACATCCCAGTCCAGAAAAAGAATCGGTAAATCTGCGGCGCCGGGTCGTCCATCGAGGCGAAGAAGCTGCACGCCACCGCCGCCAGAATCACCGCACTGCCGCCATCCGGCCAGCCCAGCAGAATCCACAACACCGAAGCGACGATGATCGCCAGAATGGTCGAGGCCACCGAGTACAGCATCAGCCCGCGATCAATGAACGGCGTCAACCGGCCGAGGCGCCAGTGCCGGTACACGGCGCGCCAGCTGTCCTGGCGCTCGCACAGGATCGCATCCTGCAGACTGCGGCAGTCCTGCCACAGATCGATGAATTCACCGAGGCGGTAGATCGCATTGGAGAACAGCAACTGTTTACGGTCCTCCAGCGCTTCGGCACTTGGTTGCAACGCGTCGAGTTGATCTCTCAGTGCTTGCCAGCGCGCGAGATCGGCATCCGCACGGCTCAGCCATTCACGGGTGGCTGCGAGCAACGGCTGGAATTTTTCCACCAGCTCAGGGGTGCGCCGTTCCAGGGCGTATAGCGAATCCTCAAGCGCATCGATCACCGGCAACAAATGGATCATGCGCCCGCGCAATTCCTTGGTGTTGCGCACGGTTTGTGGCCGCGCGCCTTCGTGGGGCAACTGGCCGATCATCAATTCAAGGCTGTTGAAATTGGCGACCATGGCCATGCGCAGCGCGGTGACTTCTTCCGGCTGCACATCGCGACTGAGAAACTTCAGGCTGTAGCTCGTCGCATCGGCGAACCACTTGCTTACCGCATCGTTGAACACCGGCGCCAGCCGGCGCGGCCAGAACATCGCACCGACCACCGCAGCAACGGCGATGCCAAGGAAAATCTCTTCGGTACGCGCCTCGGCCACATCCCACACCGCCAGCGGATTATCCACCACCGGCAAGGCAATCAACGGCAAGGTGTAGCCGGCCAGCATCAGTGCATAGCTGTTGGCCGTGCGCAAATGCAGGGACATGAACAGCAGAATGCCGGTCCACAAGGCAATGACCACCACCAGCACGTAGGGGCTTTGCACGAACATCGGCACGAACAGCACTGCCGCCGCCGCGCCGAGAAAAGTGCCCGCTGCCCGGTATAGAGCCTTGGAACTGGTCGGGCCGAGAAACGGGCTGGAGACGATGTACACCGTGGCCATCGCCCAATACGGACGCGGCATTTGCATGAGCAAGGCGATGTACAGCGCAATCATCGACGCGGCAAAAGTACGTACCCCGTAAAACCAGTCACGGGCCGGCGGCATGCCAGTGAAAAAACCGTTCAAGAATTGACCACCACAGGCGAACTCGCCGCCTCAAAAGCCCTGAGTACCCGAAGCGTAGCTTCCAGATCGCTGCGCTCGATGCCTTCCAGCACTTCGTGGCGCAAGCGCACCAGCTCGGCCTCCACCGCCTGCACCAGCTCGCGACCGGTGTCGGTCAGGCTCAGGCACTTGGCGCGACGATCCTGGGCATCCTCAGTGCGGCAGACGTAACCGGCATGGCACAGCTGATCGAGCAAGCGCACCAGCGACGGACTCTCCATCCCGGCGGCCTGGGCGACCTGTACCTGGCGCACGCCTTCGCCCAAGCGGCCGATCATGAGCAATGGCACGGCGCAGGCTTCGGAAATTCCGTAATTGACCAGCGTGGTCTGGCAGATCTTCCGCCAATGCCGGGCGGCCACCACCATGGCGCTGCTGATGTTCATCTGGAGACTGTCGAGGGAATCGGACACGGGATAACGGACACTGTTAGTTTGCTAACTATCAATATCGCATTGGTGGGGAATTTCAGTCAAGTTTTGAAACAAATCTCTCCACGCTTGGCCGAGGCGTCCACGAGTTGGATTCGCAATTTTTCGTAGAAAAAATCTAATGCGAGTGACAGAACGAAATTTTTTTTACAGTAAGGAGGTTTTTTTTACATCTGAGCCTTTTCGCGCAAATTTTTTTACATGCTGCGCGTCATGCCAGACGATACATCAAACTGATCCCACACTTTGATGGCCCAGCCCGGTCACTCAAGAATCTCATCGACAAACATCGGCCACTTGAATAAAGCGGGGGGCTCGTTCAACGGTTCTTGGCAGCATCGTAAACGCTGCTGCGTTCGCGCTTGCCAACCGCTAGCACGGAAACCACGACTCGTTCGTCGATGACTTGGTAAACCAATCGATATCCCGAGGCTTTGAGTTTGATTTTGTAGCAGTCGGGCATGCTGTGGAGGGCGTCAGCCGGGATTCTGGGAAGCTTCAGCCTCTCACCCAGCTTCTTTTTGAACTGCTCCTGCAACGTATGACCCAGCTTGTTCCACTCTTTGTGCGCAGACGGCAGGAACTCAAGCTTATAAGTCATCCAGGCTTACCGAAATGGGCGTTTCGTGGAGGCGCGAACGAACGATGTCAGCCAGCTCAAGATCATCAAGCCGCTCCATCATCGCTTCGTAAACCTCGGCCGGCACCATATAACCCATGACGCGATTGTGGTTGAGGACAGCGACGGCCCCCCCATGTGCACCGTTCAACACGGCAGTAGGATTTTTCTTTAGTTCAGAGACACTGACAGCCATATCGGCAAGAACACTTTGCATAATAAGGACCTCAAATTAGGACGTGATTTTGGTCTATTTATGCTTTCTTCCGCAATATCAAATTCAACTGATCAACCACCTCCGCCCAATCCGCATCATCCAGAATCTCCTCGCGCAGAAACTCCGCCTGACTTTCCGTCCAGAAAAACGCGTCGGCCAGATGCAAATCCGGCTTGAGCGGGGAATGGCTGGCGATGAACTGATCGATGCTGATCGCGTCGTGAGGGAGGCCGAGTTGTTTGAACAGGGCCGGTAGGCTGTGCTGCGGATTTTCCATGATGCAACTCCTCTGGAACTCAGGTCCGGCGTCACGCCGTTTGCTGCAGTGGAGTTGATCATAGCTGTCGCTGTGGGTTCAGGGCCTGGCGACGTCCGGCGAACCTGCGGCCAGTTGCGCTGCCGGATAGACCGACTGCCATCCGCCGCCCAGCGCCTTGTACAAGCCGACCATCGCCAGGGAAACGCCGGTTGAGCTTTCCACCCATTGTTCCTGCGTGGCGAGCAAGGCGCTCTGCACGGTGAGGACGTTGACGAAATCGACCACACCCTCGACGTACTGCTGCTGCGCGGTGCGCAGGGCGATCTGGTTCTGGCGCACGGCTTCGGCGAGGCTGTCGCGACGGCGCTGGCTGGCGTTGTACGCGGTCAGTTGATCGTCGATCTCATGCCAGGCCCGCAGCACAATCTGCTGGTAGGCGATGGCCGCTTCCTGTTGTTGGGCTTCGCGCAGCTGCAGCATGCCGCGCAAACGTCCGCCGTCGAACAGCGGCAAGCTGAATTGCGGGCCGATACCAAAGGCGCGCGAGCCCCATGAACCGAAATCGCTGAGTTGCAGGGCCTGCGATCCGAGGTTGCCGGACAGGGTGATGCGCGGATAGAAATCGCCCTGGGCCACGCCGATGTTGGCGGTGGCGGCGTGCAGACGCGCTTCGGCCTGGCGGATATCCGGGCGGCGTTCGGCCAATTCAGACGGCAGGCCGATGGCGACTTGCAGAGGCGACTGCGGCACTGCCGCGTCTGTGGATAACGTTTGAGCGAGGGCTTGCGGCGGTTCGCCCATCAACAGACTGATCGCGTTGATCAGTTGCGCCTGACGCTGCTCGAGCGCTGGCAGTCGTGCTTCGATGGCGGCGACTTGCGCGGCGGCCTCGGCGACGTCGAGATCGGTCGCCACGCCATCGGCCAAACGCAGCTGCGAAAGTTTCAGGCTGTGCCGGGCGACGTCGAGGTTCTGCTCGGTGACGGCACGGGTGTTCTGCACCCCGCGCAGCTGAATGTAGTTTTGCGCGGTGTCGGCCAGTACGGTCAGCAGCACACCGCGACGATCGTTTTCCGCCACTTCGAGGTTGGCATCCGCGGCCTCGGTTTCACGACGTACGCGGCCCCAGAAATCCAGCTCCCATGAAGCCGAGAAACCGGCGTCCCACAGGTTGAAGGCCGAATCACCGTTATTCCCCGATGGATCGTTCAGACCCTTGCCGCTGTTGCGTTTGCGTGCGTAGCTGCCGGTGGCGGCGCTGTTCGGATAACGCTCGGCGGTGATCACCTGGCGCGCGGCGCGACTTTGTTGCAGGCGGCTGCTGGCCAGTTTGAGGTCGAGGTTGCTGTTGAGCGCGCGCTGAGTGAGCGCGGAGAGCTGCGGGTCCTGGAAGGTTTCCCACCAGCGTTCGTTCAGCGGCTCGTTGACGGCCTGGCTTGGGGCGGACTGGACGGGTTTGGCCCAGTCGGCGGGTTGAGTGGCTGCGGGTTTCTGGAAGTCCGGGCCGACGGTACAAGCGCCGAGGCTGACTGCAAGCAAGGTACTCAGGGTGAGTTGCTGCCACTGGCGTTTTCGCGAGCAGGGTCGCTCCCACAGGGGGAACGCATTACAAAATGTGGGAGCGAGCCTGCTCGCGAAGGCGACAGCCGATTCAACACCGATCATCGCTGCGTCACCTCACGCTTGGATGCTTTTGAGCTGGCGGTATCAATACTCGCCTCGACCGACATCCCCACCCGCAAGCGCTCGGCCAATGGCTGGCCCGGCTCCAGCACGATCTTCACCGGAATCCGCTGCACCACTTTGGTGAAGTTGCCCGTCGCGTTATCCGGTTTCACCGCCGCGAAGGTCACACCGGTCGCCGGGGCGATGCTCTCAACGCGACCGCTCAGCGCTTCGCCGCCCAGGCTGTCGACCCGTACCTGCACATCCTGCCCCGGCTGCACGTCGGTCAATTGGGTTTCCTGAAAATTGGCAACCACATACGCCTGCTGCAACGGCACCACCGCCAGCAGTTTGCTGCCCGGCGTGACGTAGGCGCCGACACGCACTGCACGCTCGCCGATCATGCCGTCCTGCGGCGCGGTGATGCGCGTATAGGACAGGTTAAAACTGGCGATCTCCAGCGCCGCCTGCGCATGTTTCAGAGTGCCTTCGGCAGCGTTGCGCTGGGCAGTGAGGATTTCGACCTGCTTGCGTTCGGCCGCCAGCTTCGCCGTCGCGGTGTCGAGGCGTGCCGAGGCCTGATCGATGCGCGTGCGTGCCTGTTGCGCGTTCTGCACGGTGCCGGCGCCGACCCCGGCGAGGTGGTTGTAGCGGTTCAGTTCCTGCTGCGCGAAAGCCATTTGCGCTTTGGCCGAGACCACTGCAGCCTGCGCCTGAGCAATCAGCGAAGCCTGCCGCTCCAGAGTCGCGTTGGCGTTCTGCAACTGCGCCCGCGCGACCAGGGTTTGCGCATCCGCCGCTTCCGCTGCGGCGCGCAAATCGCGGTCATCGATCAACGCCAGCAACTGCCCGGCCTTGACCTGTTGGTTGTCTTCAACCAGCACCTGTTTGATGAAGCCGGCCACGCGCGGCACCACCAGCGTGTAGTCGGCGGAGACGAACGCGTCGTTGGTGGTTTGCTCGGTGCGGTTTCCGAACAGTCCTGGCATCGCCAGGTACACCAGCACGCCCACCGCCAATGCGGCAGCCACGGCTACCGCGAGTTTTTGCTTGGATTGAGTCATAAAAAAACCTTCAGTTTCAGTGCAGCGATCAGGTCGGCGCGCGCGGTGGATAAATCCGCGTCGGCAGCCAGAAAATCAGCAGGATCAACGCCACGGCGACGCCAGCCATGCACACGTAGAGGTCGGACGAAGTCAGCACCACCGCCTGCTCGTGCAGGCGGTGAGCGAGGCCCGGATCGCTGTGATCGGCCAGCGGCGAATTGCCGAGGCTGTCGACCAACATGGTCGAATGGAAATGCAGGCGCGAAGTGGTCAGCGCTTCGATTACGCCGGTAGCAACCACTGCCGCCAGCCCCTTGACGGTGTTGAACCACGCTGACGCGAAAGGCCCTTCCATCGGCGAGATACTGCCGGTCGACAACATCAGCAGCGGCAACACCGCCATCGGCTGGCCGAAAATCTGCAGCCATTGCAGGACGTAGAAATCGTCGCGGATCCACTGCGACGTCAGGTGCGAACCGCCCAGGCAGGACAGCGCGAGCATGCCAAGACCAATGCCAAGCACCCAGCGGCAATCGACCCAGCGTAAATTGCACAACGCCGCCACCAGCGGCAGCGCGATCAACTGCGGCAACGCGGCGATGAGCATGATCGGCGCGGTTTGCGCCGGACGATAACCCTGCACCTGCGCCAGATAACTCGACGGAATCAGCACCACCGCCAACAGCACGATCAGCACGCCGGCGAGGGTGATCAACGCGAACATCAGGTTGCGGATGCCGAGCATCTGCAGCTTGAAAAACGGAATCGGCTGCGACCATTCATTGATCAGAAAAGCCACCAGCAGCAGCGAACCGGCACCGAGCAAGGCGCAGATCAAACTTGATTCGAACCAGTCCAGCCGATTGCCCTGCAACAGGCCGATGACCAACATGCAGATCGCCGGAAAGCCCAACAGCAAGCCTTTCCAGTTGAATGACTTGAGCCGCTCCAGGCGCAGCGGATCCTGCGGCAAGCCGTAGGCCACGGCAGCCATGGCGATCAGGCACGGCACGATGATCTGCCAGAAGGTCCATTGCCAGCCGACGTATTCGGTCCACAGACCGGCCAGCGGCGTGCCGAGTCCCGGACCGAACGTCGCGGTCAAGGCGTAGCCGGCCAGTCCGTAGAGTTTGATGTTCGCCGGGAGAAAGCGCAGCGCGACGGTCATCAGCATCGGCGGCAGCGCGCCGCCGGCCAAGCCCTGAAGGATGCGCATCAACAACAGACTTTCGTAATTCGGGGCGAACGGGCACAGCACGCCAAGCAGGGTAAACAGGCCGATGGCGCAGAGGGTGAAACGGCGCAGCGAGAAGGTCACCGAGCACCACGGCGCAAAGGCCATGGCCGCGACCGACGTGGCGGTGTAACTGGCGACGAGCCAGGTGCCTTCGTCGTAACCGATGTGCAGCGCGCCGCGAATATCGGCGAGTGCGACTTTGGTGACCATCTCGTTGAGGCCCGAGACCAGCACGGCCAACAGCACGCCGACCAGACCAATGATGATCCGCGCCCCGAACACCGGTGGCGCAGCCGCCGTCGCCGGGCTGGTCGCGGCAAGCGGCGCCGTGACCGTCAGGGATGTCATGAATGAAAACTCCGGGGGTGAAAATACCGGAGCATTTTAGTGGGGCTTGATGCTGACGAAAATTGACTTATCGGCAGGTTATAAGTGCATCAGACACAACGATTATCCCCTGTAGGAGTGAGCCTGCTCGCGATGGCGGCGCACCAGTCGCCATGTTTGGAGACTGACACAACGCTATC
>NZ_QETJ01000153.1:0-11393 GCF_003105095.1 Pseudomonas sp. NDM
CCTGCTCGCGAAAGCGTCTATTGCGGCACCGCTAAACCGGCGTCTTATACCCCTCCTCCCGCTGCGCCGCCCGCGCCTGAATCACATTCAGAATCGCGCAGCCCTCGCGCATCAGCAGATGAACCGCGCTGGTCACCCGCGTCAAATCACAACCGGAGATGCCCTTGAGGTTAAGGCTGGCAAAGGTGTCGGCCAGATCACGCACGACCACAAACTGGTGCATCGCACAGGCGGCCCGAGTTCACTCCAGAAAGGTCAGGTTCTGTATTCGACCGGCCAACATCGTCGTAGAGTTATCTGCGAACCGAGACTATAAAAGCCGCGCCCGACGGCCGCAACGAGAGCTTCTGTCGGACTTTTCGGTATTTTTTGTGCGCCGTCCTCGACTGCCACTTTTCCCACAAAAGCCCCTCACCCTAGCCCTCTCCCGGAGGGAGAAGGAACCGATTGGGGGATGCTCAGGATCTGCGCCGACGTGGTGGACCGTGTTGAATGCGAAATTGAATTCAGCAGAAAATCTCAAGCTTGCCGCATTGACTAAAAACAACGCGGTCAGTCCCCTCTCCTGGGGGAGAGGGCTAGGGTGAGGGGCGAGTCAACTGACACCCCGCCCCAAACATTCACACCACCAATTCCATCACCGCGGCTTCGCCAACTCCATGATCATCCGCGACAACAGATAAATCCGCGGCGCCACGCTCGCCACTTCGGCATATTCCTCCGGCGTGTGAATATTGCCGCCGACGATCCCGAAGCCATCCAGCGTCGGTGTCCCTACGCCTGCGGACAAACTGGCATCCGCCGCGCCGCCGCTGCCCTCCTCGGTGAGCTTGCGGCCAATTTCGCCGTAAATGCCTTGAGCCATGGCCATCAAGCGATCGGACTCAGCGGTCTGCGGCATCGGCGGCAATCCGCGCTGCAGAGAGGTTTTCACCTCGGTCTCGGCAATCAACTTGTCCTGCGAGACCCGCGCCAGATCCTTCTCGATACGATCGAACTCTTCCGGCACCGCCGCGCGCACATCAGCCTTGGCCGTGGCCTGGTCCGGGATTACGTTGGTGCGATCACCGGCCTTGAGCACGGTAAAGTTGATGGTGGTCTTCTTCGCTTCATCGCCGAGCTTGCCCAGTTGCAGAATCTGGTGCGCCGCTTCCATCGCCGCGTTCCGGCCCAATTCAGGCGCGACCCCGGCGTGGGCGGCTTTGCCTTTGACTTCGACCAGCGCCGTCGCACTGCCCTTGCGCCACACCACCAGACCATCGGCCGGGCGCCCCGGTTCGAGGTTGAGGGTGACGTCGTGCTGCTTGGCGGTTTTCTTGATCAGGTCGGTGGCGACGTCCGAGCCGGTTTCTTCGCTGGCGTCGAGCAGGAAGGTGATCTGCGCGTAATCCTTGAAGTCGAGGTTCTTCAGCACCTTCAGCGCGTAGATGCCGGCAACGATGCCACCCTTGTCGTCCATTACGCCCGGCCCGTAGGCGCGGCCGTCCTTGATGTGGAAAGGCCGCTCGGCGGCGGAGCCTTCCTTGAACACCGTGTCCATGTGCGCCATCAGGAGGATCTTCGCTTTGCCGGTGCCTTTGAGCGTGGCCAGCACGTGGTTGGATTTTTCCGGGGTGTTGGGCACCAGTTCGATGGTGGCGCCGAGTTTTTTCAGTTCATCGATGGCAATGTCGCTGACCTGTTTCAGGCCCGGCTCATAACCTGAGCCGGAGTCGATATTGACCAGCCGCTCCAACAATTTCAGGGCTTCGGGCTGATACTGCTCGGCATCGGCGAGCACTTGTTTGTGCGGTTCGGCGGCGTTTGCGGCCGAGAATGCGAGGGACAGACCGAGGCTGGCGGCCAGCAGAGAGCGGGGAAAGGAGAACGTCATGAAGCAGTCCTTGTTTCGTGTCGGAGGGATTCAACCGTAACCGACATTGACGCAAGGCTCTATAGCGAATGCGACACTCTCCAGACCGACACCGAACAAACCTGTAGGAGTGAGCCTGCTCGCGATAGCGTTGTATCAGTCAGCATTCAAATCACTGACAGATTGCTATCGCGAGCAGGCTCACTCCTACAGTTTCAATCGGCGGGGTGTCCCTCAGACCGAATCCAGCAGCGCCTGCCTCGGCTTGTTGTCGCTGTTGCAGATCACCCGATTGCGCCCACCCGCCTTGGCTTCGTACAAGGCCTGATCGGCATCGTCCAGCCAACGCGTGGCGTCGGCATGGCTCGGGTCATACGCGGCCAGGCCAATGCTCAGACTGACCTTCAACGCCGGATTCTGCTCATAGCCCAGCGTCACGAAGCGTTCGCGCAAGGCTTCCATGGCCTGAGCGGCATTGAACAGCGGCAGTTCCGGCAGAATCACGCAGAACTCATCCCCGCCGTAGCGCCCGGCGACATCGGTGGCGCGCAGATTCTGCTTGAGCAGTTTGCTCAACTGGCGCAGGACGATATCGCCGGCGACATGGCCGTAGGTGTCATTGATCGCCTTGAAGTGATCGATGTCGATCAACGCAATCGCCGCGCCTTGCTGCTGGCGTTTACAGCGCTGGAATGCGAGGTTCAGTTGATCCTTCCACGCGCCGTGATTGAGCAGCCCGGTCAGGCTGTCGGTGCGACTCAACGCCAACAGCTCACGCTTGTGCCGGCCGAGGGTGGAGGCCTGACGAAAGCAGATCCAGCCAAGCGCCAGCGGATACAGCAACAACAAAGGCAAACAGGCGTAAAGCTGCAATGGCGAAGTCGGCGGGATGAACGCCGGTGCGAACACCACCAGCCCGACGCCGATACCCAATAGCTGTGCCGCCGTCCCGGCGAGCAGGAATCGGCCACCGCCAATGGCGACATTGTTCATCGCCATCATCGAAATCGTGGTTGCGCTGGGCAGCGGATTGAACTGCATGGCAGCGACCCAGAAGCCGCCCATGAATGCATCGATCAGCAAGTTGCGGTGTTCGGCGCGGAACGGCACGCTCGAGCGGCGCGCCCATTGAAACGCCAGATGCGGCCAGATCAGGCCATTGAACAGCATCAGGCCCCACACCCACAGCGGCGGATCGAGGGAATACATCGCCACGCTGACGCACATGAGCCCGAGCAGCAGCCCGAACAACCGCGACCTGTACAGCCTCCTGGCCAGTGAAAGTCCCTTTCCCCGCGTATTTCCCATAAGGGCCTCGACCGCGCGCTGCAATGGTTTCACCCCGACACGGATGTGTTCGGAGTCTATCAGGGCGCCGCTAAATAGCCATCACCGGCCAGCGGCCTGAATAGAGCGCTATCAGCGCCGCACACGAAGCCCAGAGTTGGCTATAAATGAAACAGGGAAAAGGAAAAACAACTATAAAAAGGGGACCCATGCACACCTACCATGTGTTGATCATCGGCAGCGGTTTTGGCGGCCAGTGCGCGGCGGTCAACCTGCTCAAGGCC
The DNA here is from genome assembly GCF_003105095.1 of Pseudomonas sp. NDM. Taxonomy (NCBI): domain Bacteria; kingdom Pseudomonadati; phylum Pseudomonadota; class Gammaproteobacteria; order Pseudomonadales; family Pseudomonadaceae; genus Pseudomonas; species Pseudomonas sp. NDM. The sequence continues at coordinate 3,424 of NZ_QETJ01000153.1, forward strand.
GGGATCGATGACTTTCGCATACTGGAGCGACGCGACTTTTTCGGCGGCACCTGGTGCCAGAACACCTACCCCGGCGCAGCGGTGGACGTGCCGTCGCCGCTGTATTCGCTCTCGTTCGCACCCTACCGCTGGTCGCAGATGTTTGCCGGACAGGCAGAACTGCAGCGCTACACCGAGCAAGTGATCGAGCAGTTCGGTTTGCGCGACCGCGTGGAGCTGCAAGCCGACGTCGAGCGCGTCGAATGGGACGAAGCGGATAAATGCTGGACGGTGTACACCCGTGCCAAAGGCATCTTTCACACACAGTTCCTGATCAACGCCTCCGGTCCGTTAAGTCAGCCGGTCATCCCACACTTCCCCGGGATGGATCGCTTTCAAGGCAAGACTTTTCATACAAACCATTGGGATCACAGCTACGACTATCGCGGTAAACGCGTGGCGATTGTCGGCAGCGGTGCCAGCGCGGCCCAGGTGATTCCGGCAATTGCACCCCAGGTCGAACACCTGCATGTGTTCCAGCGCACGCCGCATTGGGTGCTGCCACGTGCCGATCGCAAATTCGGCCGCTTCCAGCGTTGGCTGCTCGGCTTGAAGCCGGCGTACAAGCTGCTGCGCTGGCTGATCTACTGGCAATTCGAAACCCGGGTGATCGCCTTCAAATACTCGAAACCGGCGATTCACCTGGTCCAGCAACATGCGCTGCGGTTCCTCAAACGCCAGGTTCCAGACCCGGTGCTGCGGCAGCAACTCACTCCGGATTTCACCATCGGCTGCAAGCGGGTGCTGGTCTCCAGCACGTATTACCCGGCGCTGAGCCGCGCCAACGTCACGCTGCACAGTCGCGAGCATGGCATCGCGTCGATCGACGAAAGCGGGATCAACAGGGTGGACGGCGATCATGTCGATGTTGATCTGATCGTCTGGTCGACCGGTTACGACGCCACCGACGGGGTGATTTCCTACCCGGTCAGCGGCAAGAACGCGGTGCAACTCAGAGATGTCTGGGCCGAATATCCGCGCGCCTACCTGGGCACCAGCCTGCCGGATTTCCCCAACCTGTTTATCGTCACCGGGCCGAACACCGGTATTGGCCACACTTCGGCGCTGTTCATCATCGAATCGCAGATGAACTACATCCTCGACTGCATTCGCACCGTGCAGGCCAAAGGCCTGCGCAGCATCGAAGTGCGCCATGACGCGGAACGTACCTACACTGCAATGATCCACCGGGAAATGCAGCGCACCGTGTGGAAGTCCGGCGGTTGCCACAGTTGGTACCAGAGCAAGAGCGGCCATGTGATCGCGATGTTTCCCGGCTTCAGTTTCAGCTATCACCTGCTGACCCGAGCGCTGAAACCGGCCGACCATATTTTGTCCTGAACACGTATAAGGAAGACGTCGATGCTTTTGCTGTTTGTCGCCCTCGCGGTTTTCGTGGCCTGGAGCTGGTTGAGTTACCCAGCGGTCGGCCATTGGCTGTACGACCTGGCCATGGCCATCGAGGCCAGGTTGTACAAACTGCACAAGATCGAAGTGCCGATCGCCGAGATGACCGTGTCGACCTGGCAAGGCGGGCCATACGAGGCGTCCAGCACGATTCTGATGCTGCACGGCTTCAGCGCCGACAAAAATCTCTGGCTGCGCTGCGCCCGGCATTTCGTACGCGAGTATCGGGTGATCATCCCGGATCTGGCCGGCCACGGCGAAACCGGCTTCAAGGCCGGAGGCGGTTATGACATCGCGGTTCAGGCCAAACGCATGATTCAGCTACTCGATGTCTGCGGCGTGGAAAAAGTCCATGTGATCGGCAACTCCATGGGCGGCTACATCGCTGCGTGGCTCGCGGCGAGCTATCCCGAGCGGATCGCTTCGCTGGCCTTGATCGACCCGGCCGGCGTCACCGCACCAGAGCCGAGCGACATGGAGCGCCACCTGGCACGCGGGCACAATCCGTTCCTGATCAACTCCCGTGAAGAATTCCAGCGTTTCTACGCCATGACCATGGAGTCGCCGCCGTGGGTGCCGAAACTGGTGCTGGACGCCGTCGCCCAGCGCTACGAGCAACAACGTGACGAGCTCGAAGAAATCTTCCGCGACTTCCATGCCAGCCCGCCGATGGAGCCGAAACTGGCCGACATCCAATGTCCGGCGCTGCTGCTGTGGGGGCGCAAGGATCGCTTGATCGACGTCAGCAGCGTGCCGGTCTGGAGCAAGGGCATTGCCAACCTTGAAGTGGATGTGTGGGACCACGTCGGGCACATGCCGATGGTCGAACAGCCGGCGAACACGGCGCGGCGGTATCAGCAATTCCTGGGATCGCAAAAATGAACGCTTACCTCGTGGCGAGGGAGCTTGCTCCCGCTGGGCTGCGCAGCAGACCCAATCCCGGTGCGTTGAATCAGACGCGCATTGATAGCAGAGGGGCCGCTTCGCGCCCCAGCGGGAGCAAGCTCCCTCACCACAGGTGGGTATTTCAACAGGACATCGGCGGTGGGCGATGAACATCCTTTACGACGAACGCCTCGACGGTCCATTGCCCGAAGTGGACAAGGCCGAACTGCTCAAGGCCCTGCAGCAGGCCCTGCCGGACCTGGACATTCTCTGGCGCGAGGATGAACTCAAGCCTTACGAATGCGACGGCCTCTCCGCCTACCGCACCACGCCCATGCTGGTCGCCCTGCCCCGGCGAATCGAGCAAGTGCAAACCCTGCTCAAACTTTGCCATCGGAACAATGTGCCGGTGGTCGCCCGGGGTGCCGGCACGGGATTGTCTGGCGGCGCGCTGCCACTGGAAAAAGGCCTGCTGCTGGTGATGGCGCGCTTCAACAACATCCTGCATATCGACCCCGCCGCACGTATCGCGCGGGTTCAACCCGGCGTGCGCAATCTCGCCATCTCTCAGGCCGCAGCTCCGTTCGGCCTGTATTACGCGCCCGATCCGTCATCGCAGATCGCCTGTTCGATCGGCGGCAACGTCGCGGAAAACGCAGGTGGCGTGCATTGCCTCAAGTACGGCCTGACCGTGCACAACGTACTGAAAATCGAAGTGCTGACCATCGAGGGCGAACGCCTGACACTGGGCTCTGAGGCGCTCGATTCAGCCGGTTTTGACCTGCTCGCCTTGTTCACTGGCTCCGAGGGATTGCTGGGCACCATCACCGAAGTCACGGTGAAGCTATTGCCCAAACCGCAAGTCGCCAAGGTTTTGCTTGGCAGTTTCGATTCAGTGGAAAAGGCCGGCCGCGCGGTCGCCGAGATCATCGCCGCCGGGATCATTCCGGGTGGGCTGGAAATGATGGACAACCTGGCCATTCGCGCCGCTGAAGACTTTATCCACGCCGGTTACCCGGTCAATGCCGAGGCGATTCTGCTGTGCGAACTCGACGGCGTCGAAGCCGACGTGCACGACGATTGCCAGCGGGTGCGCGAAGTGATGACAGCAGCCGGGGCCACTGAGGTGCGCCAGGCTCAGGACGAGGCCGAACGCGTGCGTTTCTGGGCCGGGCGCAAAAATGCCTTCCCGGCGATCGGTCGGTTGTCGCCGGATTATTACTGCATGGACGGCACCATCCCGCGCCGCGAATTGCCCGCTGTGCTGCAAGGTATCGCCAGCCTCGGCGAGGAATTTGGCTTGCGCGTGGCCAACGTTTTCCACGCCGGTGACGGCAACATGCACCCGCTGATCCTGTTCGACGCCAACCAGCCGGGCGAGCTGCATCGTGCCGAGGCCTTGGGCGGCAAGATCCTCGAACTGTGCGTGAAGGTCGGCGGCAGCATTACCGGTGAGCACGGCGTCGGGCGCGAGAAAATCAATCAGATGTGCGCGCAGTTCAACAGCGACGAGTTGCTGCTGTTTCACGCGGTCAAAGCCGCATTCGATCCGCAGGGCCTGCTCAACCCCGGCAAGAACATTCCGACCCTGCACCGCTGCGCCGAATTTGGCGCGATGCACATTCACGCCGGGCAACTGCCCTTCCCCGAGCTGGAGCGATTCTGATGGCTGATTTCGATGCCGCCGAGGCCCTGCTCGACCAAGTGAATGCTGCGCGAGCCAATGCCATGCCGTTGAGGATTCAGGGCGGCAACAGCAAGGCGTTTCTTGGTCGCGAGGTGGCCGGCGAAGTGCTCGACAGCCGCGCCCATCGCGGCATCGTCCAGTACGATCCGACGGAACTAGTGGTCACGGTGCGCGCCGGCACGCCATTGTCCGAACTGCTCGCGGCGCTGCATGACGCCGGACAAATGCTGCCCTGCGAACCGCCATCCTTCGCTGACAGCGCCACGGTCGGCGGCATGATCGCCGCAGGGTTGTCCGGGCCGCGCCGGCCGTGGTCCGGTTCGGTACGCGATTTCGTCCTCGGCACGCGGGTGATCACCGGTCTCGGTCAGCATCTGCGCTTCGGCGGCGAAGTGATGAAAAACGTCGCCGGTTACGACCTGTCGCGACTGATGGCCGGGAGTTTCGGCTGCCTCGGCGTGCTGACCGAAGTGTCGCTGAAAGTCCTGCCGAAACCACGCCAGTGCCTGAGCATTCGCCTCGACATCGATTGTGTCCGCGCTTTGAGCAAACTCGCCGAGTGGGGTCAGCAACCGCTGCCGATCAGCGCCGCGTGTCACGACGGCCAAAGTCTGTATTTGCGCCTGGAAGGTGGCGAAGGTTCGGTGACAGCGGCGCATCAACGCCTCGGCGGCGAACCGCTGGATTCGGTTTTCTGGCGCGATCTCAACGAACAACGCCTGAGGTTTTTCGACGAAGGCTTGCCGCTGTGGCGCCTGTCATTGCCAAACAATCTCGGCCCGCTCGAGCTGCCCGGCGAGCAACTGATCGACTGGGCGGGCGCACAACGCTGGCTTAAATCCGATAGCACCGAGATTCACGCCCTCGCCCAGTCCTTTGGCGGTCATGCGACGTGCTTTACGCACGGCGCCACCGATTCGCCGTTTCAACCTTTGGCGCCGACCTTGCTGCGCTACCACCGGCAACTCAAGGCACAACTCGACCCGCAAGGGCTGTTCAACTCCGGGCGAATGTACGCGGAGGTCTAGCCATGCAAACCACGCTCAGCGAGCAATCGCGCCAATTACCCCGCGCCGCCGAGGCGGAAAAAATCCTGCGCACCTGCGTGCATTGCGGCTTCTGCAACGCGACGTGCCCGACCTATCAATTGCTCGGCGATGAGCTCGACGGGCCGCGCGGGCGCATTTATCTGATCAAGCAAGTGCTGGAAGGCGCGCCGGCCACCGAGCAGACGCAGCTGCATCTGGACCGCTGCCTGTCGTGCCGCAACTGCGAAACTACCTGTCCGTCCGGGGTCGATTATCACAACCTGCTCGACATTGGCCGCGCGGTGGTTGATCACGCGGTGCCGCGCCCGGCAGCCCAGCGCTTGCTGCGCGAAGGCTTGCGCGCGCTGGCGCCGAATCCGGGTTTGTTCAAGGGATTGCTGCGAATGGGCGCGACCTTTCGACCGCTGCTGCCGCGCCTGCTGGAAAGCAAACTGCCGCAGCACGCCGCCATTACGAGTCCGCGTCCCGCTGCACGGCATGCGCGCCGGGTGTTGTTGCTTGAAGGTTGCGTACAACCGGGGCTGTCGCCGAACACCAATGACGCGACGGCGCGGGTCCTCGATCGTCTGGGCATCAGCGTGACGCCGGTGAGCGAGGCCGGTTGTTGCGGCGCGCTCGACTATCACCTTGACGCCCAGGCCAAGGGCCTCGACCGCGCTCGACAGAACATCGATGCCTGGTGGCCGCATCTGCAGAACGGTGCCGAAGCCATCGTGCAGACAGCCAGTGGCTGTGGCGCGTTCATCAAGGATTACGGGCATTTGCTGGCGGGCGATCCAGTCTATGCGTTGAAAGCACGGCGGATCAGCGAAATGACTCGGGATCTGGTGCAAGTCATCGCGGCGGAACCGCTGGAACAGGTGTGCGCCGCCAGCGAACGGCGCATCGCCGTGCATTGCCCGTGCACTTTGCAGCACGCACTGAAACTCGGCGGCGCGGTGGAAGCAGTGCTGACCCGACTCGGTTTCAACCTCACTCAGGTACCGGACGGGCATTTGTGCTGCGGCTCGGCGGGCACTTACTCGCTGACCCAACCCGTGCTGGCGCGGCAACTGCGCGACCAGCGCCTCAACGCGCTCGAAAGTGGCCGGCCGGAATTGATCGTCACGTCCAACGTCGGCTGCCAGAGCCATCTGGCCAGCGCCGGGCGCACGCCGGTCAAGCATTGGATCGAGCTGGTGGATCAGTCGTTGGCAGAATGAAGTTCGTAGGATTCTTCGTTTGCCCGCGTGGGCGAAGGCTGCGATCTTTTCCGGCATCCATTCCGTGACCGTGGCAGGAATTTTTTTCATGACCGTGCAGCCGTTCGTCAGTCCCGACCTGATCCGCCAACGCTTCTCCCGAGCGATGTCCGACATGTACCGCGAAGAGGTGCCGCTGTACGGCGCGCTGATGGAACTGGTAGAGAACACCAACCGCGACGTGCTGGCACGTCAGCCTGAGATTGCCGGGCACCTCAGGCGCACCGGCGAAATCGAGCGGCTGGACATGGAACGCCACGGTGCCATTCGCGTCGGCACGGCGAGCGAACTGGCCACCCTCGCCCGCCTGTTCGCGGTGATGGGCATGCAGCCGGTGGGTTATTACGACCTGACGCCGGCGGGCGTGCCGGTGCATTCGACGGCGTTTCGCGCGGTGCATGAAGAGGCGCTGCGAATCAGCCCGTTTCGTGTGTTCACCTCGTTGCTGCGCCTGGAGCTGATTGAAGCCCCTGAACTGCGTTCTTTTGCCGAGTCGGTGCTGGCCCGTCGTTCGATTTTTACCGACTCCGCGTTGCGCCTGATTGAACAGGCGGAAACAGCGGGCGGGCTGAACGAAGCTGACGCCGCAGAATTTGTCCGACAGGCACTGGAGACTTTTCGCTGGCACCACAGCGCCACCGTCACTGGCGCGCAGTACCAGAAACTCAGCGCCCAGCACCGTTTGGTCGCCGATGTCGTTGCGTTCAAGGGCCCGCACATCAACCACCTGACCCCACGCACGCTGGACATCGACACCGTTCAGCAACAGATGCCTGCCCATGGCATCACACCCAAAGCGGTGATTGAAGGCCCACCGCGCCGCAAGTGCCCGATCCTGCTGCGCCAGACCAGCTTCAAGGCGCTGGACGAGCCGATCGCCTTCACCGACCAGCCTGAAACCCTTGGCAGCCACAGCGCCCGGTTCGGCGAAATCGAACAACGCGGCGCTGCCCTGACGCCCAAGGGGCGCGCGCTGTATGACCGCCTGCTGAACGCCGCCCGCGATGAACTGGGCGATTTTCCCAACGAAGCCAATGCTGCACGTTACAACGCGCTGATGACTCAACACTTTGCGGAATTTCCTGACAGCGTCGAGGGCATGCGCGAACAGGGGCTGGCGTACTTTCGTTATTTCGCCACGGAAAAGGGTTTGGCCGCTGGAGGACTTGGTGAGTCGTCCTTGGAGGACTTGCTGCGCGATGGCTACGTGAAAGCGGAGCCGCTGGTGTACGAAGATTTCCTGCCGGTGAGCGCGGCGGGGATTTTTCAGTCGAACCTTGGTGATTCTGCGCAGACGCATTACGCCGAACATTCCAATCGCCAGGCATTCGAACAGGCGCTGGGGCGCTCGACCATTGATGAGTTGGAGTTGTATGCCGAGACGCAGCGGCGTTCGCTTGAAGAATGTGCCGAAACTTTGGGTATCAACCTGACCTGAGCTTTGCGCCGCTCTCCTGTAGGAGTGAGCCTGCTCGCGATAGCGGTCTGTCAGTCGCCAATGATTTGCCTGACCCGCCGCCTTCGCGAGCAGGCTCGCTCCCACAGGTTTCGCGCATGAACACGACTTCGGGGCAAACCACTTATCCCCCTGTAGGAGCGAGCCTGCTCGCGATAGCGGTATGTCAGTCGCCAATGATTTGCCTGAACAGCCTGCTCGCGAAG
>NZ_QETJ01000154.1:0-11390 GCF_003105095.1 Pseudomonas sp. NDM
CTTATTCATTACTGACACACTGCTATCGCGAGCAGGCTCACTCCTACAGGGGATCGGTGTCAGGCCAGTTCTAATTCCAGTGTCGGTTTGACCGGTACCACTTCAAACCGATCCGCGAGAAACGGCGTGATATCCAGCGGCAGCGGTTCGTCATTCACCAGTTTGTCCAGCAACACCCCGGTGATCGCCGACGTCAGAATCCCCGTGCGGAAGTGTCCGCAGGCATTCAGATACCCCTCGACCCCACGCATGGACCCGAGGATCGGCAGCTCATCCGGCGACCCCGGACGCAGTCCTGCCCAGGTGCGCTTGAGGTTGACGTCCGCCAGCTCCGGCAGGCAGCGCACCGCGCCCTGCACCAGCCCGGCAATCTCCGGGAAGGTGGTGGTGACGTCGAAGCCTTTGTCTTCGGTGGTGCTGCCGATGAGGATTTCGCCATTGTCCTTTTGCGCCACGTAGCAATCGCTGGTGGTCAGACAGCCGTTGAGGATTTTCGGCATTCGCTCGGTCAGTAGAATCTGGCCTTTCACCGGTTTCACCGGAATACGAATCCCCGTCGCCCACTCACTCAGATCCGCCGCCCAGGCGCCGGCGGCGTTGATCAGCGTCTTGCAATGAAACACCCCCGCCTCCGCCGTCTGCACACCCGTGACGCGAGTACCGTGATGCAGCACGCCGGTGACGTTGGTGTTGACGAAGAGGTCGACGCCATTCTGCCGCGCGCCTTCCATATAGGCATCAGCGAGGCGGAACGGACTGACCTGATGATCGCAGAGAAACTCCAGCGCACCACGAGCCTCATGACTGACACTCGGTTCCGCCGCGCGCAACGCCGCTTGATCGAGCCAGCGCACCTGATCGGCCAAATGCGGAATGCAGCCGACGATGTGCTCGGCGTAGAGCCGGTCTTCGTCGTCATAGATCACGAACTTCAACCCGGTCTTTTCGAACTTGCAATCCATGCCGTGATTGTCTTTCAACTCGCGGTGCAACGCCGGGTAAAGAGCGTTGGACTGCAAGGCAAAATCGAAGAAGGATTCCGGCAAGATATGCGGGGTACTGGCGTCCACCGCCACCGCTGCGCCCTGGGTTGCGCGCTTGCGATTGGCCGACATCATGCGAAAGAAGATCACCCCGCAACCGAGGCCGACCGACTCGCCAATCGCCCACAAACCGCCAGCCGAAGCGCGGGTCGCGTTGCCGGGGCGCTTGGCGTCGATCAGCGCAACTTTCAGATTTTTGCGCTTGGACAATTGGTAGGCGCAGGAGGCGCCGATCACTCCGCCACCGGCAATGACCACGTCGTAGAACTTACTCATGGCAAGCGCCCTCCTTGCCGAGGGACTGGAACGCGGAAAACGGTACCGGATCAATCGGGAAGCGCGGGCGCAGCCAGCCGACATCCTGACGTCCGGTGGCTTGGCGCAGGCGATCACTGCAATAGCCCACGCACATCCGCCCCTGACAATCGCCCATGCTCACGCGGGTGCGCATTTTCAGGCTGGCGATGTCTTGCACGCCCTGCTCCAGCGCCAGGTCGATGTCAGCGCGGGTCGCGTGTTCGCAGCGGCAAATCACCGTGTCGGCCGCAGGCAGAGCAATCTGACCGACGCCGCGCTCGGTGTAGCGATCCACCGCCGCACGAAAGCGCACGATGGCTCTGAGTTTGCTCGTGTAGCGATCGCGGCGCACGCGGGCCAGTTCGGCGTCGAGCACGCCGCGTTGCAGCAGGATGGAAGTGGCGGCGATCCTGCCGGCCAGCATCGCCGCTTCACCACCACGGATCCCGCCCATGTCGCCGGCCAGATGCACATGCGCCACGTTGCTTTGTTGCCAGTCATTCGCGTGGGCACGCAGGTAGCCGTCTTCGCTGAAACCATGATCGAGGCCCATCTGCTGGCTCAATTGCGTGCGCGGAATAAAACCGTAACCGACCGCCAGCGTCTGCGCTTCGAAGCGTTCGACCCGCGACAGATCCGCCTCCCAGGTCGCCGAATACGGCGCGACGCTGACGCTTTTCAACTCGCCTTCACCGTGGGCTTCCACCACACCCCAGCCGTAGTGCATCGCAATGCCGTGCAATTTCAGATAAGCGAGCATGCTCAAGCCGTCGAGGAACAGTTGCGGCTTGTTCAGCAGCGCCAGACTCTCCCGGGCGATCTTGCCGAACGCACAAGCCTCGTACACCCCGGCGACGCGTACGCCCGAGGCATGCAACTGGGTCGCCACCAGCGGCAGCAACGGCCCGGTGCCGGCGATGATCACCGGCCCTTGCGGCTTGACCACGCCACTCTTGATCTGCAATTGCAGACCGCCAAGCAGGATCACTCCCGGCAACGTCCAGCCGGGAAACGGCACGCTGCGTTCGTGACAACCGGCGGCGAGCAGCAGCTGCGGATAAGCGATCTCGTGCAGCTGTTCATCGCCGTCAAGCACCACCATTGCGCGAGTGCCTTCGGCGCCAACCACACGGTGGTCGAGTCGCACGTCGATCAGGCCCGACTGCTGCTGAAATTCACCGTGCAGTTTGTCCAGCGCTTCCGAGTAACGCGGCCCGAGATAATCCAGTTGCACGCCATCGCGCAACGGCCCGCGATACACCACCCCACCGAGGCGCGAGGCCTCTTCGAGCAAGGTGCAGCGCACCCCATGGCGCGCCAGCTCGATGGCCGCCGCCATCCCCGCCGGCCCGCCGCCAACGATCAACGGTTGCAGGCTCATACGACCTCCTGCGCGACGACGCGGTTGACCTGGGTTTCAACCAGCATGCCGTCACGCACCACGGTCTGACAGGCGCGGCGCTTGTGGCGACCGTTGATTTTCACCAGACAGCACTGGCACACGCCCATGCCGCAATAGGCGCCGCTGATCTGATCGTGATCGTTGCGTGCGATCTGACGCACGCCGAGGGACTGGATAACGCTGAGGACGGTTTCGCCGATAGCGGCGCTGACCGCTTGGCCATTGATGTGCACGGTCATGTCCGCCTGCACCAAGGGCTGGATATCGAAGGTTCTTTCTAGGCAGTTCATTACGGTGTTCGTCCGTGAAGATTCGGTTGAGGTTGTGTCAGCTCCTTGCTGCACTACGCCTCGTCGACGCTTTTATTGCTGTGTTTTCAACGTCGACGCGGATACTTCGTCAGCGCAACAAGGTGCGCGACAAGCACTGTAGCTCATACCTCAGCAAAGGCCTGGGTCATTTACGGTAGGCGATATCGCCAGGCGAAATATTGATCCAGGCCAGGGAAAATGGCGGGACGGACATCGATCAGTTGGAGAAGACGAACTGGCCTTTGATCTTCTTTGCGCCGAAGAAACCAAGGTCGGGGAACAGCAGGTTTTTCAGCCAGGCCACGTAGAAAATCATCGCCAGGGTGATTGCCACACCGATCACCGTACCGGTCGGGTCATCCCCGTATTCCTTGAACATGCGCGGAACCTGGCTGATCGAGAGCACCACGTACACCGTGTAAGCATGAGCCGCGTTGCGATAAAAACCCCAGGCAAAGAGCAAAGGCACGCCACCGGCGAACAAACCAAGCCCGATGGCGAAACCGGTGCTGATGGTCAGCCCGAGGAGATAGCCACCCACCAGACCGATCAGGGCCTGAACGTAAGTCAGTCCGAGGAGGATCTTGATCTTGCCGGCGTGGCGTTCGAGCAGATCCGGATCCGGGCGCGAACCGATCAGATAGGCCAGCGCCTTGTCTTTCAGCGCACCACCGGAGAAGGCCTTGAAAGTTTCGGTTTTCGAGCGCCCGGCATCGAGCATTTCGGCGACCTGGCGTTTGATTTCCTTCTTGTCCACCTGACTCATCCTTAAAGTGATAAAGCGGAACGCCCGCTTTGCGCAGGAATTTTCGCTTTTGGCCCCGCAGAAAGCAAAAAGCCGCTTTCACCCGAAGGTAAAAGCGGCAGAGGCATCCTGCCTCAGAGGGATCAGTGTACGAACAGGGCGATCAGGATGATGATCGGGATCGGCACGCCGAGGAAGAACAGCAGTAATGAGCGCATGGTGACTCTCCTTTTTAACGAACCGGAGTGGTAGTGGTGTAGGTGTCGACTTCGACGTACTCGACCGCATCGCGACGACGACCGCCGAAGGTGGCTGCGAGGCTGGCGAAGAATGCGCCGGCCAGCAGCGCAACGAACATCCACAGCGAGGTGTAGGCAGCAACTTTCGCGGCGGTGTCAGCTGCTTGCTGAGCTTTCAGTTTCGCGTCAGCGATGGCTTTCTGCGTGTTGGCGTAGATCTCGTCGACACGACGCTCGGCATCGGCCTGGCTCAGATTGGTACGTTGCGACACCAGTTGTGCCAGATACGTGCGATCTTCGGCGCTGAGCTGACCGTTGGCCAGGCTCTGGGCGAAGATGCGGGTCACGGTGCCGCGTGCGGCGTCATCGCTGACGGCAGCAGGACGATCATCGCGGAACAGGCTGTCGACGAAGTAGCCGTACTGATCGCTGTCAGTGTTGGCAGCAGCCGAGCCGGCGGCCTGGCTCATCGCACCGGCAGCACCGCCGACTACATTGGCACCGGCCTGCACACCACCGCTGACGACGCTGCTCACCGAACCGACAACCAGCACAGCCGTGACCAGCGTAGCGACGCACCAGGCGAGGAAGCCGTGGGCGGTGTCGCGGAAGTAGACTTCGTCACCGTGCATGTTGGCCCACTTCACGCGCAGACGGCCGGCAATATAGCCGCCCATGCCGGAGGCAATGATCTGCGTTACCGCCAGCCAGACAATCGTCGAAATGCCCAGGCCTTTGGCGCTGACGCCCTCTCCGGCCCACGGTGATACAGCCGAAAAGCCCAGGCCGAAGCCGAGCAGTACCAAAATCATCGACAGTGCTGCGGCAGCCGCTGCACCCGCGAAGATCGCGCCCCAGGACACGCCTGAGACACTGCTCGACTCTTCCACGGCAGGATAATAGCCATCAGGGGATCTGTTCATTGTTGTGCTGCTCCAGGCATGAAAAATGGTGTTACAACTCGTCAAGTGAGGAATTGCAGTGACCGTGCCAGTTACAACCTTTTAATAAATCGATACTTTTCAATGATTTATAAAACTTGAACTTCCTAAGCCCGTGCAATTTGCAATAAAGGGCGAACTGCTGCGGGTTTTCTGCATTGACGCCAGAGTGGCAAATCCGATCAGTTCTGATTTGCGTGGGCAACCAACATGAAAGTTAATTTAAAGCGTCACGGTAATTTCTTGGCAAAATGCTGCCATTCCGTTTGAACCGATCAGCAGGCCTGCCTATGACTCGTATCTTGACCATCGAAGACGACGCCGTGACCGCGCGGGAAATCGTCGCCGAACTGAGCAGCCACGGGCTGGACGTCGACTGGGTCGACAATGGCCGCGAAGGCCTCGACCGCGCCGTCAGCGGCAACTATGACCTGATTACCCTCGATCGCATGTTGCCCGAGCTCGATGGCCTGGCCATCGTCACCACCCTGCGCACCATGGGCGTGGCGACGCCGATTCTGATGATCAGCGCCCTCTCCGACGTCGATGAGCGGGTGCGCGGCTTGCGCGCGGGTGGCGATGATTACCTGACCAAACCGTTCGCTACCGATGAAATGGCCGCGCGGGTCGAAGTGTTACTGCGCCGGCAGAACAGTGTTGCCACCCAGGCCACCACGCTAAAAGTCGCCGACCTCGAACTCGACCTGATCAGCCACGAAGCCCGCCGCGCCGAGCAAGTGCTGACGCTGCTGCCGACCGAATACAAACTGCTGGAGTTTCTGATGCGCAACAGCGGCCAGATTCTTTCGCGAATGATGATCTTCGAAGAGGTCTGGGGTTATCACTTCGATCCGGGCACCAACCTGATCGACGTGCACATCGGCCGTCTGCGCAAGAAGATCGACGCTGCGGGCCATGTTCCGCTGATCCGCACGGTACGGGGCTCGGGCTATGTCATTGCCGAACCCGTCTGATGGCTGGCGCTCCTCCAGCAGTCGCTTGCTGGCGCTGTACAGCACGCTGTTCGTGGCCTGGAGCGCAATTCTCATGGGGGTCATGTACTACGAGGTGTCCGGCTACCTCGACAAGCTCGCCAAACACTCATTGATGCAACGTCAGCACCTGTTCTCGCACTTTCGCGGCGAGCAGCTGGAAGACGCCCTCGCCGCCAGCATGACCTTCGACATTCGCGGCATCGACGCCTACGGTCTGTTCGACGCCCAGGGCAATTACCTGGGCGGTGCGCTGCAACAAATCCCCGAAGGACTGCCGCTGGACGGCAAGATCCACATGCTCGCCGAGTGCGCCGATTCCGACGACCCGACCCTGCCAAGCGACAGCTGCGACGCGGTGGCCACACAAACCCGTGACGGGCGCTGGCTGGTGTTGCTGCGCGACAATGGCTCGTTGTTTGCGGTCACGCGGATCATTCTGCACGCGTTGTTCTGGGGCGTGTCACTGACGATCCTGCCGGGCATCGCTGGCTGGCATCTGCTGCGGCGCCGGCCGTTGCAGCGCATTCGGGCGATCCAGAACAGCGCCCAGGCGATCGTTGCCGGTGACCTGACGCACCGTTTGCCGCTGTCCAATCGCCGCGATGAACTGGACATGCTCGCCGCCATCGTCAACGCCATGCTCGAGCGCATCGAGCGCTTGATGAACGAGGTCAAAGGTGTCTGCGACAACATCGCCCACGATTTGCGCACCCCGCTGACCCGCTTGCGCGCGCAGTTGTATCGCATGCAGCAACAGGCCGGCGAAGGCTCGCAGGAAGCGGCGCAACTGGATCTGGTACTGGCTGAAGCGGATACGCTGATGGCACGGTTTCGTGGTCTGTTGCGGATTTCCGAACTGGAAGATCGCCAGCGCCGTTCCGGCTTTGTCGAGCTTGATCCGGTGCAACTGCTGGAAGAGTTGCACGAGTTCTACCTGCCGCTGGCCGAGGAAGGCGATCTGCGTTTCCAACTGAACATGCCGGAGACGCTGCCGCCGCTCAATGGCGACCGGGCGTTGTTGTTCGAAGCGCTGGCGAATCTGCTGAGCAACTCGATCAAATTCACCCCGCCCGGCGGCACGGTGATGCTGCGTGGGGTCAATGCGAACGGGCAGACGCGGATCGAGGTGCATGACTCAGGGCCGGGGATTCCCGAGGCTGAACGTGAGGCGGTGTTTCAGCGATTCTATCGCACTGAAGGTGGCCAGCCGCAAAGTGGTTTTGGCCTGGGACTGTCGATCGTCGCGGCGATTGTCAGTCTGCACGGCTTCAGTCTTGAGGTCGGCGGCAGTGATCTGGGTGGGGCGAAACTGGTGCTGGATTGCCGGCAGAGTTTGATTGAAAACTCCTGATTCCGAACTTGAAACGCAACCCCCTGTAGGAGTGAGCCTGCTCGCGATAGCGTCGTCCCAGTCGATACCTATGTTGACTGACACACCGCAATCGCGAGCAGGCTCACTCCTACAGGGGGTTGCGGTGTCATCTGGTTGGGTAATTGGCCCGCAGGGCGTCGAGCCCGCCCTGATAGATGCCGTTGAACAACGCCACCACTTCTTCATCGCTCACGCCGACCGCGTTGAAGCGCCCCGACCACGTCACCCGCGTCCCCTGACCTTGGGCTTCAACCCTGATCGTCGCCAGGTAATCACTGGCCGGGAACGGCGCCTGTTCGATCGAATAGCTGTAGGTTCGAGCGGCGTTATCGAAGGTCTGCAGACGTTCGACCACCACGCCGCCGTCAGCGGTCTTCAGGGTGCGTACGCGCCCGCCTTCGCTCAGTTCGCTGTTGGTGATCAATGGCAGCCAGTCCGGCAGCGTGTTGAAGCCGCCGATCAATTGCCAGACCTTATCGGCCGAGACCGGGATGTCGATGGTTGCGGATGCTGTTGGCATAAAACCTCTCTTTTGAAAAATTCAGATAGTCAGGCTGTCGACCACACCGCCATCGACGCGCAACGCGGCGCCAGTGGTGGCCGAGGACAGCGGCGAAGCGATGTAAGTCACCAGATGCGCCACCTCCGATACATCCGCCACGCGCTGGATGATCGAGGTCGGACGCGCCTTGCGCACAAAGGCGTCGGCTTCGTCACGCAGGTCGCGCCCGGACTCGGCGGCCGCGTCCTTGAGCATGTCCTGCAGGCCATCGGTAAAGGTCGGCCCCGGCAGGATCGCATTGACCGTGACTCCGGTGCCAGCCAGACGTTTGGCCAGGCCGTGGGACACTGCGAGGTTGGCACTTTTGGTCACACCGTAATTGAGCATGTCCGCCGGCGTCGCCACGCCGGATTCCGATGACAGGAAGATCACCCGGCCCCAGCCCTGCTCGACCATCGCTGGCACGTAATGCCGCGCCAGGCGCACGCCGGAGATCACGTTGACCTCGTAGAAGCGCGTCCACTCGCTGTCGGGCGTTTCGAAGAAATCGACGTCATTGAAGATGCCCAGGTTGTTCACCAGAATGTCCGCGCGCGGCTCTGCAGCGAAAAGCTTTTCCGCGCCCTCGGCGGTGCCCAGATCGGCGGTCAGACCGCGCACCTGCGCGCCCGGCACGGCTTGGCGAATGCTCGCCAGCGCCTGCTCGACCTTGGCCGTGTCGCGACCGATCACCACCACCGTGGCCCCGGCTTCGGCCAGCGACTGGCTGATGCCCAGACCGATGCCGGCGGTACTGCCGCTGACGATGGCCAGTTTTCCACTCAGATCAATCTTCATGCGTTTACCTCATTGGCAAGGGGTTTCACCGCGCTCGATTTTGGCGACGATTTCAGGAGCATGGATCAGCGTAGTTGCGATATTACGTGCGCGGTTGAGCTGCCGACCGGTGACGGGGATGTTGCCTGGTTCGAGAATTTTCTGCGCCTGGCAGAACGCAGCCCCTCACCCTTGCCCTCTCCCGGGGGAGAGGGAACCGACCGAGTTGTGCTGAATTTGACGTCGACCTGAAAGACCATAGCGATTATGGATTCAGAGAAGACCTTTCACGTCGGCGTATTACCTGAATATCCCCCGGTCAGTCCCCTCTCCCTCCGGGAGAGGGCTAGGGTGAGGGGCATTTCGGAACAGATCAGATTTCCGTCAGACGAAGCAGACCATCGGCGCCGACCCTGACGCCGATCGCATCGTAACTGGCCAACGTAGCGTGAGCCGTTTCAATCGGATGCTGATGCGTAGTGGTGATGACCATCAACGCCGCGCCCGCCGCTTCCGCAGCCTGAATACCAACCGTCGCGTCTTCAAAAATCAGACAGTCAGCCGGCTCGACCCCCAGCTTTTTCGCCGCCAGCAGATACCCCGACGGATCAGGCTTGCCGGCCTTCACATCTTCAGCCGTGATCATCACTGCCGGCTGCGGAATCCCCGCCGCTGCCATCCGGCGCAGAGCCAGATCCCGCGGCGCTGACGTCACCATCGCCCAGCGATCTTTCGGCAGACCATTGAGAAACGCTGCTGCCGCAGGAATTTCGACAATGCCTTCAACATCTTCGATTTCAGCGGCGGTAATGAACGCCGCCTGTTGCTCGGCATCCACACCCGGCAGATTGAGGCGGGTGATCGTGTCGATCGCCCGCGCGCCATGGATGGTCGGCAAAAACGTCTCGACCTCCACGCCATGGCGCACCGCCCACGCTGACCAGATGCGCTCGGCGGCGGCGATGGAGTTAAGGACGGTGCCGTCCATGTCGAACAGAAACGCAGCGAATGCGCGATCAAAAACCGATGCTTGTGCAGACAAAAGAGCAAATCCTCTGACAGATGGCCGGGGCAGACAGCCCCGGCAATGTAGCACTTGTCAATGCAGCTGCGGATGCGGAGCCTTGGATTTGAACGCACTTTCCACACAGTCGAGCAACTGACCGATCGCCCACGGCTTCTTGATGAACGCCACCGAATGCTTGACCCCGGAGGTCTCCGGCGTTTCATAGCCGGACATCACCATCACCGGTTTTTCCGGCCAGCGATCGCCGACCAGATTCGCCAGGTCGGCGCCGTTAAGCGTGCCGGGCATGGTGATGTCGGTCAGCAATAGCGCGACTTTCGCCGCGTGTTCTTCCAGATACAGTGAGGCGGCGTCGGCGCTGGTTTGCGGTTCGACCTTGAACCCTTCCTCCTGGAGAATTTCGCAAAGAAATTCCAGAATCAACGGATCGTCCTCGACAACCAGAATCAACCCGTCAGGAAGGTGCGCGCTCGACCTAGGTGTAGGGCACATGAACAGCACTCCCCCGAATTACATTTTTTGAATAGCGGTTTTGAATCCGCTGCTTATCTGGTATGAGCAGCGCGTCTTGTAGAAATTCATTTTTGATACAGCAGATTTCGCCAAGGTGTTGTTTTTCGAGGTGCAGCGGCCGTCTGCAACCCTCATTTGTGGTTAAAATGCCGGCCCTTTGAAAGGCCGAACCGTAATCCATGAACCCTGAAGCCCTCGCCACCCTCCACGCCCATTTGCTGCCCGCGCTGGCAGCGGCACCCAGCGAAACCCGCCGTTTGTTTCATGGCCGCGGGCGCTGCTGGCCGGGGCTGGAACAGCTGACCGTGGACTGGTTGCAGGGCGTGGTGCTGGTGGCGCTGTTCAAGGAGCCGGCGCCCGAGCAATTGCAACATCTGAGGCATTCACTGTTGCAACTCGCTGCCACGAGCGAATGGCAGCAGTCCGGCGCACACACTCTGCTGATCCAGCACCGATACCTGCCGCAAAGCACGGCCGAATGGCTGATCGGCGAGGAAATCGAGGAAATGACCATCGTCGAGGGTGGCTTGCAGTACCGCGTCGATCTGGGCCGCAAGCAAAACACCGGTCTGTTTCTCGACATGCGTTACGGCCGCAACTGGGTGCGCAAACAAGCGGCGGGCAAGCGGGTATTGAACCTGTTCGCTTACACCTGCGGCTTTTCCGTAGCAGCGATCGAGGGCGGCGCCAGTCATGTGGTCAATCTCGACATGTCCCGCGCGGCCCTGAGCCGTGGTCGCGACAATCATCGGCTGAACGGCCACGACCTGAGCAAAGTCAGCTTCCTCGGTCACGACCTGTTCAAGTCCTGGGGCAAGGTGATCAACAGCGGCCCGTACGATCTGGTGATCATCGACCCGCCGTCGTTCCAGAAGGGCAGTTTTCTGCTGACCAAAGACTATCAGCGCGTGTTGCGCCGCTTGCCGGAGCTGCTGACCGCGCAAGGCACGGTGCTGGCGTGCATGAACGATCCGTCGTTCGGTTCGGACTTTCTGATTGACGGCGTTACCCAGGAAGCGCCAAGCCTGCGCTTCGAACAACGACTGGAAAATCCGCCGGAGTTCCCCGATATCGACCCGGAGAGTGGCCTGAAAGCCCTGGTCTTCCAGCGCATCAGCTGACACAGAAATCCCCTGTAGGAGTGAGCCTGCTCGCGATAGCGGTGTGTCAGTCAGCAAATGGTTAAC
>NZ_QETJ01000155.1:0-11362 GCF_003105095.1 Pseudomonas sp. NDM
GACGGCGACTTCGGCGCCCGCCAGATCCGCGGCGCCGCGCAGCCGGTCGATTCGCGGCGTTGATTTCCAGCGCGGCACCGAAGGCGAGGGCAACGTGGTCATCGACCTCTCTGACCCGACCATCGCCCCGGATATCCAGGAGCACGACGGCAAGATCATCCTCAGCTTCGCTCGCACGCAATTGCCGGAAAAACTGCGCGTGCGCCTCGACGTCAAAGACTTCGCCACACCGGTGCAGTTCGTCAACGCAGCGCTCACCGGCGATCGCACCGTGATCAGTGTCGAGCCCAGCGGCACCTTCGACTATTCGACCTTCCAGACTGATAACAAGCTCACGGTGAGCGTTCGCCCGATGAGTGTCGACGATCTGCAAAAGCGCAACGCCGACCGTCAGGCCTATGTCGGCGACAAGCTGTCGCTGAATTTTCAGGACATCGATGTACGCTCGGTGCTGCAACTGATCGCAGACTTCACCAATCTCAACCTCGTGGCAAGCGACACGGTGCAGGGCGGCATCACGTTGCGCCTGCAGAACGTGCCGTGGGATCAGGCACTGGATCTGGTGTTGAAAACCAAAGGTCTGGATAAACGCAAGATCGGCAACGTGCTACTGGTGGCGCCGGCCGATGAAATTGCCGCCCGCGAGCGCCAGGAACTGGAGTCGCAGAAGCAGATCGCCGAGCTGGCGCCATTGCGTCGCGAGCTGCTGCAAGTCAATTACGCCAAGGCTGCGGACATTGCCAAACTGTTCCAGTCGGTGACCAGTGCCGAGGCCAAGGTCGACGAGCGCGGTTCGATCACTGTCGATGAGCGGACCAACAACATCATTGCCTACCAGACCCAGGATCGCCTCGACGAATTACGGCGGATCGTCGCGCAGCTGGATATTCCGGTACGTCAGGTGATGATCGAGGCGCGCATCGTCGAGGCCAACGTCGATTACGACAAGAGCCTCGGCGTACGCTGGGGCGGCTCGGTGCAGAACAAGGGCAACTGGAACGCCTCCGGGGTCAACGGCTCATCGAGCACCATCGGTACGCCGGGCAGCACCAGCACCAACTCGCCCTTCGTCGACATGGGCACGGTCAACAATACCTCCGGGATCGGTATCGCGTTCATCACCGACAACGTGTTGCTGGACCTGGAACTTACGGCGATGGAAAAGACCGGCAACGGCGAGATCGTCTCGCAGCCGAAGGTGGTCACCTCGGACAAGGAAACCGCGAAGATCCTCAAAGGCACCGAGATACCGTATCAGGAGGCCAGCTCCAGTGGCGCGACCTCGGTGTCGTTCAAGGAGGCTTCGCTGTCGCTGGAAGTCACTCCGCAGATCACGCCTGACAACCGCATCATCATGGAGGTCAAGGTCACCAAGGATGAGCCCGACTACCTGAACAAAGTGCAGGATGTACCGCCGATCAAGAAAAACGAGGTCAACGCCAAAGTGCTGGTGAATGACGGCGAGACCATCGTAATCGGCGGTGTTTTTTCAAATACTCAAAGCAAGGTTGTAGATAAGGTGCCATTTCTTGGCGATGTGCCGTATCTTGGCCGCCTTTTCCGGCGTGATGTGGTTTCGGAGAAAAAATCCGAGCTGCTGGTATTTCTCACTCCGCGTATCATGAATAACCAGGCGATTGCTGTGAGTCGTTGATTCTGTGCGAAATTTGATACTTGTAGGACCGATGGGTGCTGGCAAAAGCACCATCGGCCGATTACTGGCCAAAGAGCTGCGCCTGCCGTTCAAGGATTCCGACAAGGAAATTGAGCTGCGCACGGGTGCCAATATCCCATGGATCTTCGACAAGGAAGGTGAGCCTGGCTTTCGTGACCGCGAGCAGGCGATGATCGCCGAGCTCTGCGCGTTCGATGGCGTGGTGCTGGCGACCGGCGGCGGCGCGGTGATGCGTGATGCCAATCGCAAGGCCCTGCATGCAGGCGGGCGCGTGGTGTATCTGCACGCCTCCGTCGAGCAGCAGGTCGGCCGCACCTCCCGCGATCGCAATCGGCCGCTGCTGCGCACCGCTGATCCGGCGAAAACCCTGCGTGATTTGCTCGAGATCCGTGACCCGCTTTATCGGGAAATCGCCGATCTGGTGGTGGAAACCGACGAGCGGCCGCCGCGCATGGTGGTGCTCGACATTCTTGACCGCCTCGCGCAGCTGCCACCCCGTTAAAGCGTTGCCCGAAATGCGCTATCCTCGGCGTCCTGTCAGCGCCCGCCGAGGGTGTGGCGGATGCCGGGCGAGCGGCGTCATACCGCTACAGGCCGCAGAACACCAATAATTTCAGGGCAGGATGCCTGCTTCCATCTTCACTGTGGGGACACATGCAGACACTCAAGGTCGATCTAGGCGAGCGCAGCTACCCGATTCATATTGGCGAAGGTCTGTTGGATCAGCCGGAACTGCTGGCGCCGCATATTCACGGGCGGCAGGTGGCAATCATCTCCAACGAAACCGTCGCGCCGCTCTATCTCGAACGTCTGACCCGCAGCCTGTCGCAGTTCTCGGTAATCTCGGTGGTGTTGCCGGACGGCGAAGCCTTCAAGAACTGGGAAACCCTGCAACTGATTTTCGATGGCCTGCTGACCGCCCGTCATGACCGCCGCACCACCGTGATCGCCTTGGGCGGCGGGGTGATCGGCGACATGGCCGGTTTCGCTGCTGCCTGTTATCAGCGTGGTGTCGATTTCATCCAGATTCCTACCACACTGTTGTCGCAGGTCGATTCTTCGGTTGGCGGCAAGACCGGCATCAACCATCCGCTGGGCAAGAACATGGTCGGCGCGTTCTACCAGCCGAACGTGGTGCTGATCGATACCGCATCGCTGAAAACCCTGCCGCAGCGCGAGCTGTCGGCGGGGCTGGCGGAAGTCATCAAGTACGGCCTGATCTGCGACGAACCATTCCTGACCTGGCTGGAAGACAACGTCGACGCCCTGCGCGCGCTCGATCAGACCGCGCTGACCTATGCGATCGAGCGCTCCTGCGCGGCCAAGGCTGCGGTGGTCGGCGCCGATGAAAAGGAAACCGGCGTACGCGCCACCCTCAATCTCGGCCACACCTTCGGCCACGCCATCGAAACCCACATGGGCTATGGTGTCTGGCTGCATGGCGAGGCAGTGGCGGCAGGTACCGTGATGGCGCTGGAAATGTCCGCGCGCCTGGGCTGGATCAGCGAGCAGGAGCGTGACCGCGGCATTCGTCTGTTCCAGCGCGCAGGTCTGCCGGTCATTCCACCGACGGAAATGACCGAAGCCGATTTTCTCCAACACATGGCAATTGATAAAAAAGTGATCGACGGTCGTCTGCGCCTGGTGCTGCTGCGCCGGATGGGCGAAGCGGTAGTGACCGACGATTATCCGAAAGAGGTTCTACAGGCCACGCTGGGAGCGGATTACCGCGCCCTGGCTCAGCTTAAAGGTTAAAACGATTCCGATGACTAGTTTGCATGCCGACGAGGCGTTTCTCGGCCATTTCCAGTTAAGTCACGACCCGTTCGCGCCACGGGTGCCGGGCTTCAAATTCTTTCCGGCCCAGCGCAAACCGGTGCTGGGTCAACTGCATCACTTGGCGCGTTACAGCCAGTTGCTGCTGGTGGTCACCGGGCCGCAGGGCAGCGGCAAGACCCTGTTGCGGCAGGCGCTGGTGGCCAGCACCAACAAACAATCGGTGCAAAGCGTGGTGGTTTCCGCCCGTGGCGCCGGCGACGCGGCCGGCGTGCTGCGCCAGGTGGCGCAGGCGCTGGATGTCGCCCAAGCCGAGGTCGGCGCGATTCTCGAGCAGGTGGTGCAACTGGGTCTGACCGGACAGGAGGTCTATCTGCTGGTGGACGACGCCGAGCAGCTCGACGAGTCGGCGCTGGAAGCGTTGATGGCGCTGGGTGCCGGCACACCGGAAGGTCGCCCGCATGTATTCCTGTTCGGCGAGTCGTCGCTGATCGCTCAGCTCGAAGCTTTGCAGCTCGAAGAAGAGCGTTTCCACGTCATCGAATTGCAGCCGTACACCGAAGAAGAGACTCGCGAATATCTCGACCAGCGGCTGGAAGGCGCGGGCCGGGGTGTCGAACTTTTCACCGCAGATCAGATCTCTGATATTCACGAAAGCTCCGAGGGCTGGCCGGGCAACATCAACCAGGTCGCTCGCGATGCACTGATCGAAGTCATGATTGCCAGCCGCTCTGCGGTCAAGCGTCCAAGTATGGGGTTCAACATGCCGAAGAAACACGTATTGGCGATTTCCGCCGTCGTTGTGGTCGCGGTTGCCGCCGCCTGGCTGATGCCGGGTCGCAGCAAGGCACCGACCACCGGTGCTCCGGCCAATGAACAGGCGCAACTGCCATTGGGTCAGGGCGCCGCGAATGGCGCCAACCCGTCCGTCGAGTTCGCTGGCAACACCCAGCCGATGCCGCTGCCGCTGGTCGGCAACTCGCAGCCGGTCATGCGTGGCCCGCTCGCTGAAGCCGCCGGTGGCATCACCGAAGGCGATGACGGCGTGCCACTGGAAGGCTCCAGCGATACCCCGCCGACCGTGACCACCTCTGCACCGCCTGCGGGCGTTCCGGCCGGTCCTGCGCCGACACCGGTTCCGACCCCTGCCGCCAAACCGGCACCAACCCCGGCACCGACGCAGATCGCCACGGCCAAGCCTGCTCCGGCCACTCCAGCGCCAGCTGCGAAACCGGCCCCGGCTCCGGCCAAGCCTGCCGACAAGCCGGTCACCGTCGCCAAGGCTGCCGGCGGCAGCTGGTACGCCGGTCAGCCGACCAGCAATTACGTGGTGCAGATCCTCGGCACCAGCTCGGAAACCGCCGCGCAGAACTTCGTCAAGGAGCAGGGCGGCGAGTACCGTTATTTCAAGAAAGTCCTCAATGGCAAGCCGCTTTACGTGATCACCTACGGCAACTTTGCCAATCGTGATGCGGCCGTTTCTGCCATCAAGGCCTTGCCAGCGAAGGTTCAGGCTGGTAAACCTTGGCCTCGCACTGTCGCCAGCGTCCAACAGGAACTGGCAACAACTCGCTGAAGATTCGGCGGCCTTACCCAGGCCGCCTCTCCCGGCACCTCAAAATCTCCACGAGTGCGCGCTTCCTGAAAAGGTCGCGTGCCTTGTGGTGTCTGCGTCACAGTAGTTTTTGAGTCGTTGCGGTCAGAATTTAAAAAAGTTTTGACTAGCACAGCAGATCGCTTTAAACCTTTCACAAATGCGACATGAATTTGCGACAGTTCGTCGTCAAATTTGTGAGCCTCTGTGTCGCTGTGTACAATGACCACCCTTTTGCCCCCGCTAAGCCGGCGTACGTTCGGCGCGGAACGCAAGTGGTTGAATTGAAAAGAAATTTGCCTCGAATAGAGGCAGCCTGGTGAGAAAGTGTCTATGAAAGCAGGTCTGTACCAACCAGATGAATTCAAGGATAACTGCGGTTTCGGCCTGATAGCTCATATGCAGGGCGAGCCCAGTCATACCCTTTTGCAAACGGCCATCGAGGCCCTGACCTGCATGACCCACCGCGGTGGGATTAATGCCGACGGCAAGACCGGTGACGGTTGCGGTCTGCTGATTCAAAAACCCGACGCCTTCCTGCGAGCCATTGCCCAGGAGAGCTTCGGCGTCGAAATGCCCAAGCAATATGCAGTGGGCATGGTGTTCTTCAATCAGGATCCGGCCAAGGCCGAAGCTGCTCGCGAGAACATGAACCGCGAGATCCTCGCAGAAGGCCTGCAACTGATCGGCTGGCGTAAAGTGCCGATCGACACCAGCGTCCTTGGCCGCCTGGCCCTTGAGCGCCTGCCGCAGATCGAGCAGGTCTACATTGGCGGCGAAGGCCTGAGCGATCAGGACATGGCCGTGAAGCTGTTCAGCGCCCGTCGCCGTTCGTCGGTGGCCAACGCCGCTGACACCGACCACTACATCTGCAGCTTTTCGCACAAGACCATCATCTATAAAGGCCTGATGATGCCGGCCGACCTGGCGGCGTTCTATCCGGACCTGAGTGACGAGCGCCTGCAAACCGCGATCTGCGTGTTCCACCAGCGCTTCTCCACCAACACCCTGCCGAAATGGCCGCTGGCGCAGCCGTTCCGCTTCCTCGCCCACAACGGCGAAATCAACACCATCACCGGTAACCGTAATTGGGCACAGGCCCGTCGGACCAAGTTCACCAACGATCTGATGGATCTGGAAGAGCTCGGCCCGCTGGTCAACCGTGTCGGTTCCGACTCCTCGAGCATGGACAACATGCTCGAACTGATGGTCACCGGCGGCATCGACCTGTTCCGTGGCGTGCGGATGATCATTCCGCCAGCGTGGCAGAACGTCGAAACCATGGACCCGGATCTGCGTGCGTTCTATGAGTACAACTCGATGCACATGGAGCCGTGGGACGGCCCGGCCGGCGTGGTCATGACCGACGGTCGTTACGCGGTGTGCCTGCTCGACCGTAACGGTCTGCGTCCGGCGCGCTGGGTCACCACCAAGAACGGTTTCATCACATTGGCGTCGGAAATCGGCGTGTGGAACTACCAGCCTGAAGACGTGCTCGCCAAGGGCCGCGTCGGGCCGGGTCAGATCTTCGCCGTAGACACCGAAACCGGGCAGATCCTCGACACCGATGCGATCGACAACCGTCTGAAATCCCGTCATCCGTACAAGCAATGGTTGCGCAAGAATGCCCTGCGCATTCAGGCGACCATGGAAGACAACGACCACGGTTCGGCTTTCTACGACGTCGATCAGCTCAAGCAATACATGAAGATGTATCAGGTCACGTTCGAAGAGCGTGATCAGGTGCTGCGTCCGCTCGGCGAGCAAGGTTACGAAGCCGTGGGCTCGATGGGCGACGACACGCCGATGGCCGTGCTGTCCCAGCGTGTGCGCACGCCGTACGACTATTTCCGTCAGCAGTTCGCGCAGGTGACCAACCCGCCGATCGACCCGCTGCGTGAAGCGATCGTGATGTCGCTGGAAATCTGCCTCGGTGCCGAGCGCAACATTTTCCAGGAGTCGCCGGAACACGCCTCGCGCGTGATCCTCAGCTCGCCAGTGATCTCTCCGGCCAAGTGGCGCTCGCTGATGAACCTCGATCGTCCGGGTTTCGAACGGGCGATCATCGACCTCAACTACGACGAAAGCGTTGGCCTCGAAGCGGCGATCCGCAACGTTGCCGATCAGGCTGAAGAGGCCGTGCGCGCCGGGCGTACCCAGATCGTCCTGAGCGACCGTCATATCGCGCCGGGCAAGCTGCCGATCCACGCCTCGCTGGCGACGGGTGCAGTGCACCACCGTCTGACCGAAAAAGGCTTGCGTTGCGATTCCAACATTCTCGTGGAAACCGCCACCGCCCGTGACCCGCATCACTTTGCGGTGCTGATCGGTTTCGGCGCCTCGGCTGTCTATCCGTTCCTGGCCTACGAAGTGCTGGGCGACCTGATCCGTACCGGTGAAGTACTGGGCGACCTCTACGAGGTGTTCAAGAACTACCGCAAGGGCATCACCAAAGGCCTGCTGAAGATCCTCTCGAAGATGGGTATTTCGACCATCGCTTCGTACCGTGGGGCGCAGCTGTTCGAGGCTATTGGCCTTTCCGAAGAAGTCTGCGAATTGAGCTTCCGTGGCGTGCCGAGCCGCATCAAGGGCGCGCGTTTCGTCGACATCGAAGCCGAGCAGAAGGCCCTCGCCGTCGAAGCCTGGAGCCCGCGCAAGCCGATCCAGCAGGGCGGTCTGCTGAAGTTCGTCCACGGTGGCGAATATCACGCGTACAACCCGGACGTGGTCAACACCCTGCAAGCAGCCGTGCAGCAGGGCGACTACGCCAAGTTCAAGGAATACACCTCGCTGGTGGACAACCGTCCGGTGTCGATGATTCGTGACCTGTTCAAGGTCAAGACCCTCGATACGCCGCTGGACATCAGTGAAGTCGAGCCGCTGGAATCGGTGCTCAAGCGCTTCGACTCCGCCGGTATCTCGCTGGGCGCACTGTCGCCGGAAGCTCACGAAGCCCTGGCCGAAGCCATGAACCGCCTCGGCGCGCGTTCCAACTCCGGCGAAGGTGGTGAAGACCCGGCGCGTTACGGCACCATCAAGAGCTCGAAAATCAAACAGGTCGCCACTGGCCGTTTCGGTGTAACCCCGGAATACCTGGTCAACGCCGAAGTGCTGCAGATCAAGGTCGCCCAAGGTGCCAAACCGGGCGAGGGCGGGCAACTGCCGGGCGGCAAAGTGAACGGGCTGATCGCCAAGCTGCGTTATGCAGTGCCGGGCGTAACCCTGATTTCCCCACCGCCGCACCACGACATCTATTCGATCGAAGACTTGTCGCAGCTGATTTTTGACCTCAAGCAGGTCAACCCGCAGGCACTGGTTTCGGTGAAGCTGGTGGCTGAAGCGGGCGTCGGCACCATCGCCGCCGGTGTGGCCAAGGCCTACGCGGACTTGATCACCATCTCCGGCTACGACGGCGGTACCGGTGCTTCGCCGCTGACCTCGATCAAGTACGCCGGAGCACCGTGGGAACTGGGCCTGGCTGAAACCCACCAGACCCTGCGCGGCAACGACCTGCGCGGCAAGGTCCGGGTGCAGACCGACGGCGGTCTGAAAACCGGCCTCGACGTGATCAAGGCAGCGATCCTCGGCGCCGAAAGCTTCGGCTTCGGCACCGCGCCGATGATCGCGCTGGGCTGCAAATACCTGCGCATCTGCCACCTGAACAACTGCGCCACCGGCGTTGCCACTCAGAACGAAAAGCTGCGCAAGGATCACTACATCGGCACCGTCGACATGGTGGTGAATTTCTTCACCTACGTCGCCGAGGAAACCCGTGAGTGGCTGGCCAAGCTTGGCGTGCGCTCCCTCGAAGAGCTGATCGGTCGCACCGATCTGCTGGAAATCCTCGAAGGCCAGACCGCCAAGCAACATCACCTGGACCTGACGCCGCTGCTGGGCAGCGATCACATCCCGGCGGACAAACCGCAGTTCTGCGGCGTTGAGCGCAACCCGCCGTTCGACAAAGGCCTGCTGGCGGAGAAGATGGTCGAGCTGGCCTCGTCGGCGATCAGCGATATGAGCGGTGCCGTGTTCGAGCTGGATATCTGCAACTGCGACCGCTCGATCGGTGCACGGATCTCCGGCGAAATCGCGCGCAAGCACGGCAACCAGGGCATGGCCAAGGCGCCGATCACCTTCCGTTTCAAAGGCACGGCCGGGCAGAGCTTCGGTGTGTGGAACGCCGGCGGTCTGAACATGTACCTGGAAGGCGACGCCAACGACTACGTCGGCAAAGGCATGACCGGCGGCAAGCTGGTCATCGTGCCGCCGAAGGGCAGCGTCTACAAGACTCAGGACAGCGCCATTATCGGCAACACCTGCCTGTACGGCGCCACGGGCGGCAAGCTGTTCGCCGCCGGCACCGCAGGCGAGCGTTTCGCCGTGCGCAACTCCGGTGCCCACACGGTTGTGGAAGGCACTGGCGATCACTGCTGCGAGTACATGACCGGTGGTTTCGTCTGCGTGCTGGGCAAGACCGGTTACAACTTCGGCTCTGGCATGACCGGTGGTTTCGCCTACGTGCTCGATCAGGACAACACCTTCGTTGACCGGGTCAACCACGAACTGGTGGAGATCCAGCGGATCAGCGGCGAGGCGATGGAAGCCTATCGCAGCCACCTGCAGAACGTGCTGAACGAGTACGTCGCCGAAACCGACAGCGAGTGGGGTCGTGAACTCGCCGAGAACCTCGACGATTACTTGCGGCGTTTCTGGTTGGTCAAGCCCAAGGCTGCCAGCTTGAAAACCCTGCTTTCCAGCACTCGTGCCAACCCGCAGTGATATGCGCCTGAAGAGTTTGATGAGGTTTTAACAATGGCTGAACGTCTGAATAACGACTTCCAGTTCATCGATGTCGGGCGCAAGGATCCGAAGAAGAAACTGTTGCGTCAACGCAAGAAAGAGTTCGTCGAAATCTACGAACCGTTCAAACCCCAGCAGTCGGCCGATCAGGCTCACCGCTGCCTGGGTTGCGGCAACCCGTATTGCGAATGGAAGTGCCCGGTGCACAACTTCATTCCCAACTGGCTGAAACTGGTGGCCGAGGGCAACATCCTCCAGGCTGCCGAGCTGTCGCACCAGACCAACACCCTGCCGGAAGTCTGCGGCCGGGTGTGTCCGCAGGATCGTCTGTGCGAGGGTGCCTGCACCCTCAACGACCGTTTCGGCGCGGTGACCATCGGTTCGGTCGAGAAGTACATCACCGACACCGCGTTCGCCATGGGCTGGCGCCCGGACATGTCCAAGGTCAAGCCGACCGGCAAACGTGTCGCGATCATCGGCGCGGGCCCGGCGGGTCTGGGTTGTGCCGACGTGCTGGTGCGTGGCGGCGTGACCCCGGTGGTGTTCGACAAGAACCCGGAAATCGGCGGCTTGCTGACCTTCGGCATCCCCGAGTTCAAGCTGGAAAAGACCGTGTTGAGCAATCGTCGCGAAGTCTTCACCGGCATGGGCATCGAGTTCCGTCTGAATACCGAAGTCGGCAAAGACGTGACCATGGAACAACTGCTCGCTGAGTACGATGCGGTGTTCATGGGCATGGGCACCTACACCTACATGAAGGGCGGTTTTGCCGGGGAGGATCTGCCGGGCGTTTATGACGCGCTGGATTTCCTCATCGCCAACGTCAACCGCAACCTGGGCTTTGAAAAGTCGCCGGAAGATTTCGTCGACATGAAAGGCAAGAAGGTTGTAGTGCTCGGCGGCGGCGACACGGCGATGGACTGCAACCGCACCTCGATCCGTCAGGGCGCCAAGTCGGTGACCTGTGCCTATCGTCGTGACGAAGCGAACATGCCCGGCTCGCGCAAAGAGGTGAAGAACGCCAAGGAAGAAGGCGTGAAATTCCTCTACAACCGCCAGCCGATCGCTATCGTTGGTGAAGACAAGGTCGAAGGCGTGAAGGTGGTCGAGACCCGTCTCGGCGAGCCGGACGCCCGTGGCCGTCGCAGCCCCGAGCCGATTCCGGGTTCCGAAGAGATCATCCCGGCCGACGCCGTGGTCATCGCCTTCGGCTTCCGCCCGAGCCCGGCACCGTGGTTCGAACAGTTCGAGATCCAGACCGACAGCCAGGGCCGCGTTGTTGCGCCCGAGCAAGGTCAGTACAAGCACCAGACCAGCAACCCGAAAATCTTCGCCGGTGGCGACATGGTGCGCGGCTCCGACCTGGTGGTGACGGCGATCTTCGAAGGGCGTAATGCCGCTGAAGGGATCCTCGATTACCTGGGTGTCTAAAAAACAACGCAATCCCTTGTAGGAGTGAGCCTGCTCGCGATGGCGGTAGATCAGTCACCTGATGCATTGACTGATACTCCGCTATC
>NZ_QETJ01000156.1:0-11334 GCF_003105095.1 Pseudomonas sp. NDM
ATTCCCCCTGTGGGAGCGAGCCTGCTCGCGATGGCGCCAGTCTGGACACACGAAAATCGGATCAGAAAAAGCTCAGACCCACATGAAACAGCTTCTCCACATCGCGAATATGTTTTTTATCCACAAGAAACAGAATCACATGGTCGCCCGCTTCGATCACCGTGTGGTCGTGGGCGATGATCACTTTCTCGTTGCGGATCACCGCGCCGATGGTGGTGCCCGGTGGCAGGCCGATCTTTTCGATTGGCTTGCCGATCACCTTGCTGGATTTCGCATCACCGTGGGCAATCGCTTCGATCGCTTCCGCCGCGCCCCGTCGCAGTGAGTGCACGCTGACGATATCGCCGCGGCGCACGTGGGCGAGCAAGGTGCCGATGGTCGCCAGTTGCGGGCTGATGGCGATGTCGATGTCGCCGCCCTGGATCAGGTCGACATAAGCCGGGTTGTTGATGATCGTCATGACCTTCTTCGCCCCCAGCCGTTTGGCCAGTAGCGAGGACATGATGTTGGCTTCATCGTCATTGGTCAGGGCGAGGAAGATATCGGCGTCGGCGATGTTCTCCTCCAGCAGCAGATCGCGGTCCGAGGCACTGCCCTGCAAGACCACGGTGCTGTCGAGAGTGTCGGAGAGGTAGCGGCAGCGCGCCGGGCTCATCTCGATGATCTTCACCTGATAGCGGCTTTCGATGGCCTCGGCCAGGCGCTCGCCGATCTGCCCGCCACCGGCGATGACGATGCGTTTGTAGGTCTCGTCGAGACGGCGCATTTCGCTCATCACCGCGCGGATGTCCTCACGGGCGGCGATGAAGAACACTTCGTCATCGGCTTCGATCACCGTGTCGCCCTGAGGCAGGATCGGCCGGTCACGGCGGAAGATCGCCGCCACGCGGGTTTCGACGTTCGGCATGTGTTCGCGCAACTGGCGCAGTTGCTGACCCACCAGCGGCCCGCCGTAATAGGCGCGTACCGCCACCAGTTGCGCCGCGCCTTCGGCGAAGTCGATCACCTGCAAGGCGCCGGGATGCTGGATCAGGCGCTTGATGTAATTGGTCACCACTTGCTCGGGGCTGATCAGCACGTCGACCGGAATCGCTTCGTTCTGGAACAGCTGTTCCTCGCGGTTGAGGTACGACGCTTCGCGCACCCGGGCGATCTTGGTCGGCGTGTGGAACAGCGTGTGCGCGACCTGGCAGGCGACCATGTTGGTCTCGTCGCTGTTGGTCACCGCGACCAGCATGTCGGCGTCGTCGGCACCGGCCTGACGCAGCACCGACGGCAGCGAGCCGCGGCCCTGCACGGTGCGGATGTCGAGGCGGTCGCCGAGGTCGCGCAGGCGCTCGCCGTCGGTGTCGACCACGGTGATGTCGTTGGCCTCGCTGGCCAGATGTTCGGCCAGCGAACCGCCGACCTGTCCCGCACCGAGGATGATGATTTTCATCCAGTCACTCCATGAATCCGTTTTAGCCGCGCGCGGCAGCGATCTTGATCAGCTTGGCGTAGTAGAAACCGTCATGCCCGCCCTGCTGGGCCAGCAGTTGGCGACCATGGGGCTGCTTGATTCCGGCCGCCGTGGCCAGATCCAGTTCGCGGGCACCGGGGGTGCGCTCGAGGAACGCGGCAATCACTTCGGTATTCTCGGTCGGCAGTGTCGAGCAGGTGGCGTAGACCAGGATGCCGCCGACCTCGAGGGTTTTCCACATCGCATCGAGCAGCTCGCCTTGCAGTTGCGCGAGGGCGACGATGTCGTCGGGCTGGCGGGTCAGCTTGATGTCCGGATGGCGGCGGATCACCCCGGTGGCCGAGCACGGCGCATCGAGGAGGATGCGCTGGAACGGTTTGCCGTCCCACCACTTCGCCGTATCGCGGCCGTCGGCGGCGATCAGTTCAGCGTTCAAGCCGAGGCGTTCGAGGTTTTCCTTAACGCGCACCAGCCGTTTGGCTTCCAGATCCACGGCCACCACGCCGGCCAGCGCCGGTTCGGCTTCGAGGATATGGCAGGTCTTGCCGCCCGGGGCGCAGCAGGCGTCGAGCACCCGTTGGCCGGGCGCCAGATCGAGCAGATCGGCGGCCAGTTGCGCGGCTTCATCCTGCACGCTGATCCAGCCTTCGGCGAAACCCGGGAGGCTGCGTACATCGGCGGCGGCTTCGAGGACGATGCCGTCGCGGCTGTACACGCAAGGTGTCGCGGCGATCCCGGCTTCCCCCAGCAGCGCGAGATAAGCGTCGCGATTGTGATGACGGCGGTTGACCCGCAGGATCATCGGCGGATGCGCGTTGTTCGCTGCACAGATCGCTTCCCATTGTTCCGGCCAGAAGGCTTTCAGGGATTTTTGCAGCCAGCGCGGG
This sequence comes from Pseudomonas sp. NDM, assembly GCF_003105095.1. Lineage (NCBI taxonomy): Bacteria > Pseudomonadati > Pseudomonadota > Gammaproteobacteria > Pseudomonadales > Pseudomonadaceae > Pseudomonas > Pseudomonas sp. NDM. Next base: position 2,347 of record NZ_QETJ01000156.1, read on the forward strand.
TGAGCGGTGCGCACTACGGGGTCGCGTTCGAGCTCGGCGAAAATCGTCTCGCTTTCGCGCTGGGCATTTCGCAGCACGGCGTTGAGCAGACCTTTGGCCCAAGGCTTTTTCAGCTTGTCGGCGCAACCGACGGTTTCGCCGATGGCGGCGTGGGCCGGCACGCGGGTGTAGAGCAATTGATACAGACCTACCAACAGCAGCGCCTCGACATCGGCGTCGGCGGCTTTGAACGGTTTCTGCAGCAGTTTTTCCGCCAGCGCTGAAAGACGCGGCTGCCAGCGTGCGGTGCCGAAGGCCAGATCCTGAGTGAAACCGCGATCGCGATCCTCGACCTTGTCCAGTTGCGTCGGCAGTGAGCTGTTCAACGAAGCCTTGCCGCTGAGCACGGCAGCGAGGGCCTTGGCGGCGGCCAGACGCGGGTTCATTGCGCGTCCACCGCTGCGCCGAGCACGCTGCCGACGGCGAACTTCTCGCGGCGGCTGTTGAACAGATCGCTGAAGTTCAGGGCTTTGCCGCCGGGCAGTTGCAGGCGGGTCAGGCATAGCGCTTGGGCACCGCAGGCGACGATCAGGCCGTCCTTGCTGGCGCTGAGGATTTCGCCCGGAGCGCCAGTGCCTTCGGCCACTGTCGCGGCCAGCACTTTCAACGCTTCGCCATTGAGCGTGCTGTGGGTGATCGGCCACGGGTTGAAGGCGCGTACCAGGCGTTCAAGCTCAAGCGCCGGACGGCTCCAGTCGATGCGCGCTTCGTCTTTGTTCAGTTTGTGCGCGTAGGTGGCGAGCTCATCGTTCTGCACCTCGCCTTCAAGCGTGCCGGCAGCCAGACCGGCAATCGCCTGGACCACGGCGGGCGGACCCATCTCGGCGAGGCGATCATGCAGGCTGCCGCCGGTATCTTCGGCGCTGATCGGAGTGACGACCTTGAGCAGCATCGGCCCGGTATCGAGGCCGGCTTCCATGCGCATCACGGTTACGCCACTTTCGGCATCGCCGTGTTCGACGGCGCGCTGGATCGGCGCCGCACCGCGCCAGCGCGGCAGCAGCGACGCATGGCTGTTGATGCAGCCCAGGCGCGGAATATCCAGCACCGCTTGCGGCAGGATCAGACCGTAGGCGACCACCACCATCAAGTCCGGCTTGAGCGCGGCCAGTTCAGCCTGGGCGTCGGCATTGCGCAAGGTTGGCGGCTGCAACACCTGGATATTATTTTCCAGCGCGAGTTGTTTGACCGGGCTCGGCATGAGTTTTTGCCCACGGCCGGCCGGGCGATCCGGCTGGGTGTAGACCGCGACGATCTCGTACGGGCTGCTCAGCAGGGCCTTGAGGTGTTCGGCGGCAAATTCCGGGGTACCGGCAAAAACAATGCGCAGTGGCTCAGTCATGAAAGGCGTCTCATAAAAAGAAAAAGGCTTGCCGCAGCAAGCCTTTGAAGAGGGGCATCAAGCGTTCTGGCGGTGCAGCTTTTCCAGCTTCTTCTTGATCCGGTCGCGTTTGAGCGTGGACAGGTAATCGACGAACAATTTGCCGTTGAGGTGGTCGCATTCGTGCTGGATGCACACCGCGAGCAGGCCTTCGGCGATCAGCTCATAGGGCTTGCCGTCGCGGTCCAGCGCCTTGATTTTGACCTTCTGCGGGCGGTCGACGTTTTCGTAGAAGCCCGGTACCGAGAGGCAGCCTTCCTGGTACTGGTCCATGTCGTCGGTCAACGGTTCGAACTCGGGGTTGATGAACACCCGTGGCTCGGTTCGGTCTTCGGACAGGTCCATCACGACGATACGTTTGTGCACGTTGACCTGGGTCGCGGCGAGGCCGATGCCCGGCGCTTCATACATTGTTTCAAACATGTCGTCGACCAACTGACGCACTTCGTCGTCCACTACGGCCACTGGTTTGGCGATAGTGCGCAGACGTGGGTCCGGAAATTCGAGGATGTTTAAAATGGCCATAGGCTTCGATTGCTGCACACGTTGAGTAAAGTCGGGTCGATGGCCTGGCGGGTCCGAAGATGCAGGCTACCGTTGTGAAGCGTAGCTTCTGAAAAACAGAAGCGAGCCACGGGGGCTCTGACGATTCACGCGAATGCACATGATAAAGGGATTCACTGCATGAGGAAAACACTACTCGCCCTGCTGCTTCTGGCTTCGGCCGGCGCCGCTCAAGGGCAAGTGCAACTCAGGGATGGTTTTCCACAGCAATACACGGTGGTTTCGGGAGACACCCTCTGGGACATTTCCGGCAAATACCTGCGCGAGCCCTGGCAATGGCCACAACTGTGGCGCGCCAACCCGGGGATCGAAAACCCCAACCTGATCTATCCCGGCGACACGCTGACCCTCAGCTACGTCGACGGCCAGCCGCAACTGACCGTCAATCGTGGCGAGTCGCGCGGCACCATCAAGCTCTCGCCACGAATTCGTACCAGTCCGGTGGCCGAGGCGATTCCGAGCATTCCGCTGAAATCGATCAACAGCTTTCTGCTGAGCAACCGCATCGTCGACAAGGCCGAAGACTTCGAGAAGGCGCCGTACATCGTCGCCGGCGATGCCGAGCGGGTGCTCAGTGGCACCGGTGACCGCATCTTCGCACGCGGCGATTTCGATCCGGAGCAGCCGGTGTACGGCATCTTCCGCCAGGGCAAGGTCTACACCGACCCGCAAACCAAGGAGTTTCTCGGCATCAACGCCGACGATATCGGTGGCGGCGAGATTGTTGCCACCGAAGGCGACGTCGCCACCCTCGCCCTGCAGCGCACCACCCAGGAAGTGCGCCTCGGTGACCGCCTGTTCGGCGGTGAAGAACGCTCGATCAATTCGACTTTCATGCCCAGCGCGCCGAAGCGTTCGATCGACGGTCTGATCATCGATGTGCCCCGCGGTGTCACGCAGATCGGCGCGATGGACGTGGTCACCCTGAACAAGGGCAAACGCGACGGACTGGCCGAAGGCAACGTACTGGCTGTGATGAAAACCGGTGAAACGGTGCGTGACCGGATCACCGGCCAGCCGCTGAAGATTCCCGATGAACGCGCCGGCCTGCTGATGGTATTCCGCACCTACGACAAACTCAGTTACGGCCTGGTGCTCAACGCTTCACGTTCGCTGGCGGTGCTCGACAAGGTGCGAAATCCGTAAGCTTGCTTAACAAGTTACCAACAGAGTTATCCACAGCTTGTTCCGAATGGTTCGGAGCATAGAACGATCAAGGATGATCCATTCATGTTGTCTGTCAGTACGGCCATTTCCCCGGCGGAACTGGAGGCGCGTCTGCGCCTGCACCGCATGCCGGATATCGGCCCCAAGCGTTTTGCCAAACTGCTCGAAGCCTTCGGCTCGGCGTCGAAAGCCATCAGTGCGCCGGCCAGTGCCTGGCGCTCGCTGGGGTTGCCGGCGGCCTGTGCCGAGGCACGGCGTTGTCCGACGGTGCGCGACGGCGCCAGCCATGCAATGCGCTGGCTAGAGCGTCCCGACCAGCATTTGCTGATGTGGGATCAAGCGGATTACCCAGCGTTGCTGGCGCAAATTCCCGATCCACCGCCGCTGTTGTTCGTCGCCGGCGATCCGTCGATTCTGGAGAAGCCGCAGCTGGCGATGGTCGGCAGCCGCCGCGCTTCGCGTCCGGGCATGGACACGGCGGCTGCGTTTTCCCGCAGTCTGGCCGGGGCCGGTTTTGTCATCACCAGTGGGCTGGCGCTGGGCATCGATGCTGCTGCGCATCAGGCGGCATTGGACGTTGGCGGGCTCACCGTGGGCGTGCTCGGCACCGGGCTGGAAAATTTTTATCCACAACGCAATAAACGCCTGGCTGAGGCGATGATTGCCTCGGGCAGCGCGGTGCTTTCGGAGTTCCCGTTGGACGCCGGGCCAACCGCGAGCAACTTTCCACGGCGCAACCGCATCATCAGCGGTTTGTCCCTCGGTGTGCTGGTGGTCGAGGCCAGCGTAGCCAGCGGCTCATTGATCACCGCGCGACTGGCGGCTGAGCAAGGGCGTGAGGTGTATGCGATTCCGGGCTCGATCCATCATCCCGGTGCGCGTGGTTGTCACCAGTTGATTCGCGACGGCGCGGTGCTCGTGGAAACCATCGAACACATCCTCGAAGCCCTGCGTGGCTGGCAGCAGCCGCTGTTATCCACAGCGCCAACCCAGGCCGACCATCCGTTGCTTGCGCTGCTTCACGCGGCGCCGCACACCAGCGAAGCCTTGGCCGCGAGCTGTGGCTGGGCGCTGTCCAAAGTGCTGGCGACGCTGACCGAGCTTGAGATCGACGGCCGGGCGGTATGCGAAAACGGTCGCTGGCTGGCACGGTCGAGCTAGGTTTTACGGGGAAGATCGGTAAACTGCGCGAAACCTGTTTGTGGAGAGTTTTTCATGGTCAACAGTTGGCGTGTGCAACAAGCCGCGCGTGAAGTTCGCGCCGGCGCGGTGATTGCCTATCCAACCGAAGCCGTCTGGGGGCTGGGTTGCGACCCGTGGAATGAAGACGCAGTGGATCGCTTGCTGGCGATCAAGAATCGCTCGGTCAGCAAAGGGCTGATCCTGGTCGCCGACAATATCCGCCAGTTCGATTTCCTGTTCGAAGACTTTCCGCAGGACTGGATCGACCGCATGGCCAGCACCTGGCCAGGGCCGAACACCTGGCTGGTACCCCATCAGAACCTGTTGCCGGAATGGGTGACAGGTGTGCATGACACCGTGGCGCTGCGGGTCAGTGACCACCCGCAAGTGCGCGATTTGTGCTCGCTGGTCGGGCCGCTGATCTCGACATCGGCCAATCCCCAGGGGCGACCGCCAGCGCGCACGCGCTTGCGCGTCGAGCAGTATTTCCGTGGGCAGGTCGACCTGGTGCTGGGCGGCAGCCTTGGCGGACGCAAGAATCCCAGCGTGATCCGCGATCTGGCCAGCGGTAACGTCATTCGTCCTGACTGACGCCATTCTTTTATATTTTTTGCGCACTCCTCGGCGGTATGGACGAGGAGTTCTGCGCATGCCTGCAATTTAGTCCTGCATCTGTTTAACACTTATCCGTCGCCATTGTTCTTTCCTGCGTCAGATGAATCTCTGAGTCTGAAATAGCCGTAAATTTTCCCACGGGATTATCAGAACGCGTGCAGTGGCGAGATTTCCAAAAGCATCCATTCTTTCAATGTGCTTGAAACAACTTCGAAATGTTAATGGCTGCGGAGAAGTAATGGATATTACGGATTTACACCTCAAGGATTATCTGCAGGGCTTTCAGGAGACACTCAAGAATCAACAGGCTGATTACCGTGTGGCCATTCTTGAGGCCGGGTCGGATGCCGGGGAATTTGAACGCTTCATCAATCGGCAGTTTCGCCTGCGATTGCAGCATTACATGCTGACCTCCAGAGCCCGGGCACTGGAGACCCGCTTGGCGATCACCTCACGCAGCACGCACTTTTTGCTGTACCAGCGAGATCAACTCATTGCAGTGCTGCGGGCAACCCCGGCGCCGTTCGAATGGGCCTCACTGGCGCAGCATCATGTTTCTCCTACCGTGGCATTGGCCCGGCACGTCGAGTTCAGTCGCCTGATCACCCATTCTCAACAGCACCGCCCAGTGTCGATCAATGGCCTGCTCGCCACCGCCGCGCAATGGGCGATCGATCGTGGCTATCAGGGGGTGACGGCCCTGTGCAGAACGCCGCAGCGGCAACTGTTTCAGCGATTCGGCCTGAGTCCGATCGCTTCGCACGCGATGCATATCGAACAACGGGCCCGGGGCGATTATTGGCTGTTGTCCGCCGAGTGGCGACAGATATTGATGGCTCTGGATCAGCCTGTGAACATGAACGCGCATCAGCCGGAGTATCGTGATGAATATAACCGTCAGTATTGATCCGCCAGTGATCGAAGAGTGGGCGGAGAAATGGCTTGTATATGAATCGAAGAAGTTGCGCAGGAAGTTTGCCGGTCGTAGGCCGGCGGCGAAGAAACTTCACCGGAAGATGTATTTGATATAGCTGGAAGATAATCGGCGAACTCATGGAAGAGTTCGCCGATTATCAACTTACGGCAACAGGATCGTGGAGCCGGTGGTGCGCCGTGCCGACAATTCGGTTTGTGCCTTCGCCGCATCCGCCAATGCATGGCGCTGGCTGATGTCGACCTTCAGCTTGCCGCTGATGATCATCTCGAACAGCTCGTCGGCCATGCGCTGCAGGTTCTCGGCGCTGTTGGCGTAGGTCGCCAGCGTAGGCCGGGTGACGTACAGCGAGCCCTTCGCGGCAAGAATGCCCAGATTGACGCCGTCGACCGCGCCCGAAGCATTGCCAAAACTCACCAGCAGGCCACGTGGCGCCACGCTGTCCAGGGATGTGAGCCAGGTGTCCTTGCCGACGCCGTCATACACCACCGGGACTTTCTTGCCGTCAGTCAGGGCCAGCACGCGCTCGGCAACGTTCTCGTGGCTGTAATCGATGGTGGCCCAGGCGCCGTTGGCCTTGGCCAGTTCGGCTTTTTCCTTCGAACTGACGGTACCGATCAGCTTCACGCCGAGCGCCTTGGCCCACTGGCAGGCCAGCGAGCCGACGCCGCCCGCCGCGGCGTGAAACAAAATGGTTTCGCCGCCCTGCAGTTCGTAGGTCTGGCGTAGCAGGTACTGCACGGTCAGACCTTTGAGCATGACCCCGGCGGCGGTTTCAAAACTGATTTCATCGGGCAGGTGCACGAGATTGTCCTGCGGTAGCACATGCACCTGGCTGTAGGCGCCGAGCGGGCCGCTGCCGTATGCCACGCGATCGCCGACTTTGAACCGGGTGACGTCGCTGCCCACTGCCTCGACGGTGCCGGCGCCTTCCGAACCCAGGCCAGACGGCAATGCCGGTGGCGGATAAAGACCGCTGCGGTAATAGGTGTCGATGAAATTCAGGCCGATCGCCTGGTTGGCCACGCGCACCTGATTCGGGCCGGGCGCAGCGGGTTCGTAGTCAACATACTCGAGCACTTCGGGACCGCCGTGGGCGCGGAACTGGATACGCTTTGCCATCTGCCTGCTCTCCTTGGGTCTTCGGTAAGCCCTCTATCCAACTCCGCTGGTTGATCTTCGTCAACTGCGGCGCGCCGGTCTGCGATGGTATGCTGTGCGCCCATTTGCGCCGCCCGCCTGCCGGGGCGCCGCCCGATTCAAGGTGAAGCCATGACGACCCGCACCGACGCCGTAAAGGCCTATCTGCTCGATCTGCAAGACCGCATCTGCGCTGCGCTGGAAACCGAAGACGGCGGAAAATGCTTCGTCGAAGACGCCTGGACCCGGCCGGCGGGCGGTGGCGGGCGTACCCGTGTGCTGGAAAACGGCACGCTGATCGAAAAGGGCGGCGTCAATTTCTCCCACGTGTTTGGCAGCGGCTTGCCACCCTCGGCCAGCGCCCATCGGCCGGAATTGGCCGGGCGTGGTTTCGAGGCGCTCGGTGTGTCGCTGGTGATCCACCCGCACAACCCGCATGTGCCGACCTCCCACGCCAACGTGCGCTTTTTCATCGCTGAAAAAGAAGGCGAAGAAGCGGTCTGGTGGTTCGGCGGCGGTTTCGACCTGACCCCGTATTACGGCGTTGAGGAAGATTGCATTCATTGGCACCGCGTCGCCGAGCAAGCCTGTGCACCGTTCGGTGCGGACGTCTATCCGCGTTACAAGGCCTGGTGCGACACCTACTTTCACATCAAGCACCGGCACGAGCCGCGCGGCATTGGCGGATTGTTCTTCGATGATCTGAACGAGTGGGATTTCGACACCAGTTTTGCGTTCATGCGGGCTATCGGCGACGCCTACATCGAGGCGTACCTGCCGATTGTGCAACGGCGCAAGAACGACGCGTTCACCGCTCAGCAGCGCGAATTCCAGGAATTCCGCCGTGGCCGTTACGTCGAATTCAACCTGGTTTACGACCGTGGCACCCTGTTCGGCCTGCAATCTGGCGGGCGTACCGAATCGATTCTGATGTCGCTGCCGCCGCAAGTGCGCTGGGGTTATGACTGGAAGGCTGAACCGGGCAGCGCAGAAGCACGCCTGACCGAGTACTTCCTGCAGGATCGCGACTGGCTGGCCGAGGCCTGAGGACGGGTGATGGATCGTTACGTCGTTTTCGGTAACCCGATCGGCCACAGCAAGTCGCCGATGATTCACCAGCTGTTCGCCGAGCAGACCGGTCAGCGCCTCGACTACAGCACGCTGCTGGCGCCGCTCGACGATTTTGCTGGCTGCGCCACCGCGTTCTTTCGAGAGGGGCGCGGCGCCAACGTAACGGTGCCGTTCAAGGAAGACGCTTACCGTCTGGCCAACAACCTGACCGCACGCGCGCAGCGCGCCGGTGCGGTGAACACCTTGAGCAAACTGGACGACGGCTCGCTGCTCGGCGACAACACCGACGGTGCCGGGCTGGTCCGCGATCTGACGGTGAACGCCGGGTTCAGCCTGACGGGTAAACGTATCCTTTTGCTTGGCGCCGGTGGCGCGGTGCGGGGTGCGCTGGAGCCGTTGCTGGCGGAGAAACCGGCCTCGGTGATCATCGCCAATCGCACGGTGGACAAGGCTGAGCTGCTCGCCGAGTTGTTCTGCGACTTGGGACCAGTGTCGGCCAGTGGTTTCGACTGGCTGCGCGAGCCAGTGGACGCGATCATCAACGCCACCTCCGCCAGCCTGACCGGCGACGTGCCGCCGATCGCGCCAAGCCTGATCGAGCCGGGCCAGACCCTGTGCTACGACATGATGTACGGCAAGGAACCGACCGCGTTCTGCCGCTGGGCCACTGAGCACGGCGCGGCGCTGGCGATGGATGGTCTGGGCATGCTCGCCGAACAGGCGGCCGAGGCGTTCTGGCTGTGGCGCGGTGTGCGCCCGGATACCGCGCCGGTACTCGCCGAGCTGCGCCGCCAGTTGGCGCAATAATATCCTGTAAGAGTGAGCCTGCTCGCGATTGCGGTGTGTCAGGCACAAAGTTTCAACTGACACACCGCAATCGCGAGCAGGCTCACTC
>NZ_QETJ01000157.1:0-11291 GCF_003105095.1 Pseudomonas sp. NDM
TCGGTGACTGACAGAATGCTTTCGCGAGCAGGCTCGCTCCCACAATTGCTACCGTGATTGGCTTATTTGCGATCCAGCCACACGGTCTGGGCGTTGCAGAATTCCCGTACGCCGAAATGCGACAGCTCACGACCGAAGCCGCTCTTCTTCACGCCGCCGAAGGTCACGCGCGGGTCGCTGGCGGAGTAGCCGTTGATGAACACGCCGCCGGTTTCCAGTTCGCTGGTCAGTTGCTGGGCCAGCGCCACGTTGGCGGTGTAGATCGTCGCGGTCAGGCCAAAATCGCTGTCGTTGGCCAGAGCCACGGCGTGCGCGCAATCGCGTGCGGTGATGATCGAGGCGACCGGGCCGAACAGTTCCTGTTTGAACGAAGTCATGCGGTCAGTGACATCAGCCAGTACCGTCGGCTCATAGTAGTTGCCGGCGCCTTCGGCCTTTCTGCCACCAAGCAACAGCGTCGCGCCTTCTTCAAGGGTGTCGCGCACTTGCTGATCGAGTTCGTCACGCAGATCGAAACGCGCCATCGGCCCGATGTAAGTGTCGGCGTTCAGCGGATCACCCATTTTCAACTGGCGTGTAGCTTCGACGAACTTACGCGTGAATTCCTCGACCACTCCTTGTTCGATGATCAGGCGCTTGGCAGCCGCGCAGACCTGTCCGGAGTTCTGATAACGACCGACTACCGCCGCATGCACGGCTTCATCCAGATCGGCGTCATTAAGCACAATGAATGGATCGGAACCGCCGAGCTCCAGCACGCACTTCTTCAACGCTGCACCGGCCTGAGCACCGATGGCCATGCCGGCGCGGACGCTGCCGGTCAGCGTCACGGCGGCGATGCGCGGATCGGCGATGGCGGTGGAAACGCCTTCCGGGGTGACGTTGAGCACTTCGAACACGCCGTCGGGGAAACCGGCGCGGACGAACGCATCGCGCAGCAGATAAGCGCTGCCCATCACGTTCGGCGCATGCTTGAGCACGTAGGTGTTGCCGGCAAGCAGCGTCGGCACCGCGCCGCGCAGCACCTGCCAGATCGGGAAGTTCCACGGCATCACCGCCAGAATGGGCCCGAGCGGACGATACTCGATGCGCGCCTTGCCGCCTTCAACTTGTGTGGCCTCAGCATCGAGCATGGCCGGGCCGTGTTCGGCGTACCACTCGCAGAGCTTGGCGCATTTCTCGATTTCGCCACGGGCCTGAGTGATCGGCTTGCCCATTTCCCGGGTGATCATCGTCGCCATCGCTTCTGAGGTTTCACGCAGCGCGCCGGCCAGAGCGGTCAGCAGGCTTGAGCGATCCTGCAGCGGCTTGCGCTTCCACTTGCCGAAGCCGTAAGCGGCGCGGGTCAGTGCTGCATCGAGGGCAGCGGCGGATTCAAACGCGTAGTGACCGATCTGCTCGCCGGTGGCGGGGTTGATCGAGATGGCGTGGGTCTGGCTGGAAATCTGGCTCATGGCGTTGTCCTTCATGTTCGTCGGATGGGCCAAGAGTAGGGTGGTGTTTGTTTTCTGGAAACTGAATAATAAAGATCGTTTCTTTCACGATTGGAGAATGCCTGTGGATCTGGTGCAACTGGAAATCTTCAAAGCCGTGGCCGAGCACGGCAGCATCAGCGCCGCCGCCACGCAGATTCACCGCGTGCCGTCGAACCTGACCACGCGCATCAAACAGCTGGAGCAGGATCTCGGCGTCGATCTGTTCATCCGCGAGAAAAGCCGTCTGCGTTTGTCGCCGGCCGGGTGGAGTTTTCTCGAATACACGCGGCGCATTCTCGATCTGGTGCAGGAAGCCCGGGCCACGGTGGCGGGGGAGGAGCCCCAGGGCGCATTTCCTTTGGGCTCGCTGGAAAGTACTGCTGCAGTGCGCATTCCTGAACTGCTGGCGGCGTACAACCAGCAGCATCCGAAGGTCGACCTCGACCTCTCGACCGGGCCATCGGGGACGATGATCGACGGCGTGCTGTCCGGGCGTCTTGCCGCTGCATTTGTCGACGGCCCGGTACTGCATCCGGCCCTGGAAGGCGTGCCGGCGTTCGAGGAGGAAATGGTCATCATCGCGCCGCTCAATCATTCACCGGTCGAGCGTGCGGCGGACGTGAATGGCGAAAATATCTACGCTTTTCGTTCCAACTGTTCCTACCGTCACCATTTCGAAAAATGGTTCAGCACTGACGCCGCCGTGCCCGGCAAGATTTTCGAAATGGAGTCCTACCACGGCATGCTCGCCTGCGTCAGTGCCGGTGCTGGCCTGGCGTTGATGCCACGTAAAATGCTGCAGAGCATGCCCGGCAGCGCGACGGTCAGCGTCTGGCCGCTGACGGCGAATTTTCGCTATCTGACTACCTGGCTGGTGTGGCGTCGGGGCACGGTGTCGCGCAGTCTGAGCATGTTCGTGCGGTTGCTGGAGGAGTGCGGGGTAGTGCGGGCTGAGCAATGAGGGAGGCTTTTGAGTATTTCTTTGGTGGAAAAAACTATCGATTGGCAACGTGCGTACCAGTCGCGGTAAATATTTAACACTGACGACTGGCAGCACGCTTTGAAAAAAACACGCGATACATAAGTGCCACTTAAATAGGATTGTCGGATGTGGCGTGCACCTTTCCATTTGAAACTTTAATAGTTTCGTTTTGGTACTCAAACTCCATCTCGATAGCTGCGTTAATAGAGTTGAGATTGGGGTGTCTTTCAATATGAAGTTTTCCTTTTTTTGCCCTGACATGTTCTGAACTGGAGGAGGCAGTTGGATGGAAGACAAAAGTTCCTCTGATGGCACTACCAGCTGGTCCAACTTCATGTTCACCGTCTGGTAGGCCTTGCGGGAAGACAACCTGGATGGCTAAATAACTATTGGGAACCCCCCCATCAAAGCGACCCGTGATAGCGCTGTTTGTACCAATCGCAGAGTACATAATACTGTCGGCTTCAAAGTGGTCGCCTGTGAGTGGTAGCGGAGGCGTTATAGTTGCTGTGAAGTAGTCGTCGGGGTGTCTGTTTTTCTCAGTAAGATTGCTAACAGTAAACTCTAATTCTTGGTTGAAATCTTGCATTTCTAAAGTCCTTTATTAATTAAATGAGGAGTGTTCTGTAATGGGACGTTACCCGACCTGTAGATTAGCCAGAGTTCTCTATTTTGTAACTGTCATAACTTACAGTTGTTTTTTTCGTAAAAAGCGCGAATGAGCTGGTAGAGGCACGATGTGGCACGCTCCACAGTTGACGTGAAAAGTCGTGGATGCGATCGTCGCAGTGATCGGATCGGGCACCTTCGAGCACTCATCATCGCGTCCGTTTGACGCGTTTTACGATGTCTAGCTCATCTAAGGATCTGCCAGACCATCCGAGACTACGCACCGTGGTGTTGTTTTTGCTACGGCACTTGCAGGATCGCGCCCGACAAAAGCCGATTTCGTCCGGGAAAAAAATGCCGGCTTTCGTGCCATAGCCCGGCATTTTGCCTGTCAAGACGACCGGCAATAATCCGTGGCATAGTCAGTAGGATTCTCTACTCGCAAAACTTCTGGCAACAACTCATCCGCAAAACCCTGCTAAGCCAAGGGACGCAATAATCGTTCGATCGAGGTCATGCGGCCGAGGTAAAGCGGCTGTCGGAAGTCGCCGGAAACGGTAAGCCGTGCACCGTGGCGAAGGTCACTTCCTGTGGGTGCGCGAAAGTGTTGACCACGATGTATCCAGTGCGACGCTCAAGGATTGGCAGCAGGCAGCGCCAATCTCAGGTCGATACTTTCAAGCTGGATTGCCGCGGTGAGCTGACCTTTTGCAAGTGCGGGCGACGGTCGACAGTTCGGCTTCATCGTTGACCGCAACCAATATCGCCGACGGGCCAAACACTTCATGGGCCAATGCCGGTTCGCTGAGCAATTGGCGTCCCGAAAGTCGGGCCGTTGAGCTCGCGGGCGGCGTGCATCATTTCAGCTTTGAAGGCTGCCGTTGCGTCGCGGACCAGGGTGAAGAACGACAGGCGCGGCGTGAAGAGTTCAAGGCAAATAACCTTGATCACGGCGTGCCGTTGCGCCCGTACAAACGATAACCGTCGCGCTGATTCAAGCGATCGTAGTAGGCGCGCACCGCAGCCAGGTCCCCGTGATCGAGCGGCGTTTCGAACCAGCGATTTACCGACAGCCCGATCGGGATATCCGCCAGGGAAAACTGCTCGCCACTCACGTAAGCGCCGGTCTTGTGCAGGTGGCGGTCGAGGATTTGCATGTTCCGCGTCCAGTCCCGGCAGCCAGCGGCCAGGGCGTCGCGGTCCTGATAGTCCGGCGACTTGCGCACCAGCGCCATCAGCGGGTACGACCATGAGCGATTCAGCTCCGAGGCCTGCCAGTCGATCCACTGATCGACCCGCGCCCGGGCAATTGCCTCGGCGGGATACAAATTCGCGCCGCCATAGCGCGTCGCCAGATACCGAATGATCGTGTTGGATTCCCACAGGGTGAAATCGCCGTCCTGAATCACCGGCACCATGGCGCAGGGGTTGAGCGCGAGAAACTCCGGAGTGTTCGGCGACTTGAAACCCGACCCCCAGTCTTCACGCTCGAACGGGATGTCCAGTTCGGCGCAGGTCCACAGGACTTTGCGCACATTGATCGATGAGGCTTTGCCGAGAATTCGCAGCATGGGATTTCCTTCTCCTGGTGTCGGACGCAGAAAAATACCATAGCGCAAAACACAGGGCCCGCATTGCGCGGGCCTTGCTTCAATCATGTTTCAGTGATCAGATGCTGCCCGCCAGTTTGCCGGCCATCATCCGCCGACGGTAAGACGTGTCGCGGTTGGCGAGCCAGAAATACAGCGGCGAGGTCACCAGCAAACCGACCAGCCAGGACAGATCCGCGCCGTTGATGTGCGCCGAGACAGGGCCGACGTACAGCGGCGTGTTCATGAACGGAATCTGCACGGCGATGCCGATCGCATAAGCCAGCAATGCCTGTGGGTTGTAACGGCCGTAGATGCCGCCGTCGACCTGGAAGATCGACTGAATGTCGTACTTGCCCTTGTGGATCGCATAGAAGTCGATCAGGTTGATCGCGGTCCACGGCACCAACACCACCAGCAGCACCAGCACCATGTCGACGAAGTGGCCGATGAAGTCAGCCGAGGCACCGACCGCAGCGAAGCAGCAGGCCAGCAAGACGATGATGGAAATCACTGCGCGGCTTTTCGCCGTCGGGATCCAGCGATAGGCGAAGGTCTGCACCAGAGTGATCAGCGACAGTACTGCACCGTAGAGGTTAAGGGCGTTGTGGCTGATCACACTGAGCAGAAACAGCACCAGCATCAGCGGGCCGATGGCGCCGGTGGCCAGTTTGACCGCGTCCATGGTGTCCATGCCGACGGGCGTGGCCAGCACCGCCACCGCGCCGAAAACGAACGACAGACTCGAACCCAGCGCCGAACCGAGGTAAGTCGTCCAGAACGTCGACGACACTTTCACATCCGCCGGCAAATAGCGTGAGTAGTCGGAAACGTACGGCGCGAATGCGATCTGCCACAACGCCGCCAGCGACACCGTGGCCAACCAGCCGGACAGATTGAAGCTGCCCCGGGTAAGGAAATCATCGGTCTGGATATGGGTGAGGATGTAGCCGAAACCGACGACGATGCCGATACCCAGCACCCAGGTGCCGATGCGATTGAGCACATGAATGAAGCGGTAGCCGATGATGCCGATGATCCCGGACCCGAGCGCGCCGATGACGATACCCACCGGCACCGGAACGCTGTCGACCACGCCGTGCAGCGATTTGCCGGCGAGGACGATGTTGGAGGCGAAGAAGCCGATGTACATCACCCCGGCAATCAGCACCACCAGCAACGCACCGAGCGAACCGAATTGCGCGCGGCTCTGGATCATTTGCGGGATGCCCATCTGCGGGCCTTGCGCCGAGTGCAGCGCCATCAACACGCCGCCGACCAGATGGCCGACCAGAATCGCGACGATGCCCCAGACCAGGTTCAGATGAAACAACTGCACACCCAGCGCCCCGGTGACGATGGGCAGCGGCGCGATGTTGCCGCCGAACCAGAGGGTGAACAGATCGCGAACCTTTCCGTGGCGATCTTCGGGCGGCACGTAGCCTATCGTGTGTTTTTCAATCAGCGGAGCGGAAGTGGGTGCGGGGGTAGCCATGTCGAACTCCAAGGCAAGGATGAGTACGTGGACGTACTTCGGTAAGCGCCGGCACGGGTGGCGCATTTCTTGTTGAAGTGATCATGTGCAAAGCCCCGGGATAGATAAATTAGTAAGTTTGTTGCTTCAGACCTTAAAAAAAATATGCTCCGGCTGCGGCGGGCCTCCGGTATGTTCACACTCAGCTGTCTGCACTCCTCGCCACAGAAGCACTGTTGATTTCGCCGGAGGTTTCATGGCTGCCTACAACCTGCGCCAGCTCAAATATTTCGTCACCACCGCCGACTGCGGCAGCGTCGCCGAAGCGTCGCGCAAGCTCTACATCGCCCAGCCTTCGGTGTCCACGGCGATCAAGCATCTGGAAGAAAGCTTCGGTGTGCAGTTGTTCATCCGCCATCACGCCCAAGGCGTGTCCCTGACACCCAGCGGTTCGCGCTTCTATCGCAAGGCGCTGGAGCTGTTGCGGGTGGCCCATGAGTTCGAGCAGAACGCTCTGGCGGACAACGATGTGGTCGCCGGGCAGATCGATATCGGCTGTTTCGAAACCGTGGCGCCGCTGTACCTGCCGCGCCTGATCGCCGGCTTCAAACAGCGCTGGCCGGGCGTGGAAATCCGCATCCGCGACGGCGAGCAGCAGGAACTGGTGCAAGCGCTGACGGCGGGCAGCATCGATGTGGCGATGCTGTTCGAACACGACCTCGACAGCACCATCGAAACCTCGTCGCTGATGCCGCCGCAGCAGCCGTACGCCTTGCTGCCGGCTGATCATCGCTTCGCGCAACAGGCAAAGGTCTCGCTGCATGATCTGGTGCTGGAACCGATGATCCTGCTCGACGTGGTGCCGAGCCGGACGTACTTCGTTAGCATTTTTGAGGAGCGCGGTCTGACGCCGAATATCGTCTTCAGCTCACCCTCGATCGAGATGGTGCGCGGCATGGTCGCCAATGGCTTCGGCTTTTCGATTCTGATAACCAAGCCGTTCAGCGACTATACCTACGATGGGCAGAAAGTCGTCTGCGTGCCGCTGGCCGAAACCGTCACCGGCTCGGGCTTGTCGGCAGCGTGGCTGCGACGGGTACAACTGACCAAACCGGTGCAGTTGTTCGTCGATCATTGTCGCGAGGAACTGGCCCGGCTGTACGCCTGAACACCGGGCCGGGCCGACGCTTACAGGCGGATGAAATCGAGCAGGCGTTGCAGCATTTCATCGCAGGCGTGCAATTGCTCAAGGCTGATGAACTCATCGGGTTTGTGGCCCTGATCCATGCTGCCGGGGCCGCACACCACGGTGGGAATGCCCACCGCGTCGAACAGACCGCCTTCAGTACCGAACGCTACGGTGCCGAAATCCCTCGAAGCGCAGAACGCCGCGATCAGCTCGGCGGCCTGGCTGTGGGCCTCGGTGACCAGGCCCGGATACGCCGACAGCGCGCTGAAACGAATATCGCTGTGTGCACTGACAGCGCGCATGCGTGGCAGCACTTCGCGTTCGGCGTAAGCCTTGAGCGCCTCAGCAACCAGAGCCGGATCCTGCGATGGCAGGGCGCGGATCTCGAAATCGAAGCGGCAGTCGGCGGGCACGATATTCAGCGCCTTGCCGCCACTGATCAGCCCGGTTTGCACGGTGCTGTAGGGCGGATCGAAACGCGCATCGTGGTGTTCGGGCGCCTTGAGCTGCTGGCCAAGCCGTCCTAGTTCGGCGATCAGTTCGGCGGCGTATTCGATAGCGTTGACCCCGAGCGGCGCATAGGCCGAATGGCACGGGTGGCCATGCACATCGCAGCGCATCGCCAGTTTGCCTTTGTGACCAAGCACCGGTTTCAGTTCGGTCGGTTCACCGATGATGCACAGCAACGGTTTCACCGGCCGCTGCTGCAACACCTCAAGTAACGAGCGCACGCCGAGGCAGCCGACTTCCTCGTCATAAGACAGAGCGATATGTACCGGCTGGCGCAGAGGCGTCGCAACCAGCCTCGGCACCAGCGCCAGCACGCAGGCGATATAGCCTTTCATGTCAGCCGTGCCACGGCCGAACAGCTTGCCGTCGCGCTCGCTGAGTTCGAACGGTGGCAACGTCCACGGCTGACCATCGACCGGCACCACATCGGTGTGCCCGGACAGCACGATGCCCGGTTGATCGACCGGGCCGATGGTAGCGAACAGATTGGCTTTGCTGCGTTCGTCGTTGTAAATCAGCGCGCACGGCACGTCGTGACTGGCGAGGTAATCGCGGACGAATTCGATCAACTGCAGATTCGATTCGCGGCTGGTGGTGTCGAAGCCCACCAGCGTCTTGAGCAGCGCGACGCTGTTCATCGATCGTCTCCGGCAACCCCATAACCCGGTGCCTTGGCCGGATCGAGGGCGCGATCGATGTAGGCCTGCAACTGCGGCAGATAGGCATCCCAAAGTGCCTGCAACTGGCCGATCGGGTTTTCATCGGCCCAATCCACACGCAAATTGACGATGGGCCAGGTCTGTTCGCCGACCACCAGCAGCGCTGCCGAATGCACCGGCCCGGCTTCGCCACCGTGCGCTTGTGCGGCGTGCAGGGCCTTGAGCAGGCGCTCGGCAAGTTGCCCTTCGCCGTGCTCGAAAGCGCTGACCATCGCCTCGATGACTTCGCGCCCGGCGAGCATGTTGCCGGCGGCTACGCATTGCTCACCCGTGGCGGCGTTGTGTACGCCGAGAGTTTGCGCGCCGCTGAAATGCGCAGTCTGGCCGAGGTGGTTGATCGCGGTGATCTGGCGGTACTGGCTGTAGCCGTTGCGCGTGAGCACCTGGTCCAGCGCGGCTTCAGGGGCCACGCCCTGTTCCAGCAGGGCGAGGACTTCCGGGCCGAGCGACGGCAAAGTGATGTTCTGGCTCGACACCGCGCCGACGCCGGGCAACAGCCACGGGCAGCGGGCACCGACGGCGATGCTGGAAGAACTGATGGCGACGCCGAACTGACCGGTGTCGGCGCAGCGGGCGGTGATGGAAAAGGTCATGGGCGGAGTCCTTGATTGTCTGGGCTGACGCCTTCGTGAGCAGGCTCGCTCCCACTTTGAAATACATGCCCCTGTGGGAGTGAGCCTGCTCGCGAAGGTCGCGACTCGGTTTTCCTAACTTACTCGGGAATCACCGCAATCACATCGATCTCCATCAGCCACTGCGGCTGGCCCAGCGCCGCGACCACCAGCCCGGTGGAAATCGGGAACACCCCCTTGAGCCATTTGCCGACCTCCTGATACACCGCCTCGCGATAACGCGGGTCGATCAGGTAGGTGGTGGTCTTGACAATGTGGCTCATGTCGCTGCCAGCTTCTTCGAGCAACTGCTTGACGTTGCGCATGGCTTGCTCGGCCTGGGCGCGCGGGTCACCGAGACCGACCAGATTGCCGTCGAAATCGGTGCCGACCTGACCACGCACATACACCGTGTTGCCGGCGCGCACAGCCTGGCACAAGTCGTTGTCGAGGGTCTGGTTGGGGTAGGTGTCTTTGGTGTTGAACATGCGGATGCGTGTATGGGTTGGCTGGCTCATGGGCGGCTCCTGTAGAGAGGGTTTGGCCCGGTGCAAGCGGCACCGGGCGCAAGAGGGAATCAAGCGTCGACGAAGTGTCTCGGCGTGGAAGGATGCGGCTGCGCTTCACGCTGCTCGGCATCGCGGTATTCGAGATATTTGCGTTGGGTGGCGATGTGATCAGCGACATGTTTGGCGTCGTGCCACACGCCCCAGATAAACGACGAACCTCGCCGCGATTGCCACGGCAGACCGAGGAAATAAATCCCCGGCTCGCTCGACACGCCGCGCTGATGCACAGGCTTGCCTTGCGCATCCAGCGCCGCGACTTTCAGCCAGGAATAATCCACGGCGAACCCGGTCGCCCAGATGATCGAGGTCACGCCAGCCTTGCGCAGATCCAGGTCGCGCAGCGGGTTTTTCACGCACTCGGGGTCGGCAAACATTTCCCGCGCCTCAGGCTCTTGCGGCAGGTCGAGGCCGTTGCGTTCGATGTAGGCGTCGGCGGCATCGAGCAGCGCCAGATAGTTCTCGTCGCCGCGCTTGAGGTTGGCGACCAGGTCCTGCTTGAAGGTCACCACGCCGTTGGCGAACGACTCGGTAACTCCGACCAGGGTCATGCCGCGATGGGCCAGACCCCGAAAGTCGATGGTGCGCCCGCCATGAGCACCGCTGACGGCGATGGTCACATGTTCGCGGCCGGGTTTCATTGCCGCCTGATCCCACTCGCCGAGTACCCCCAGCCACCAGCAGAAATCGCGGTTGCGATAAGCGCGAGGCGGGCGGTCATGGGCGCCGACCGACAGGTAAACCTGCTTGCCGGAACGTTGCAGTTCATCGGCAATCTGCACCCCGGAAGAACCGGCACCGACCACCAACACCGCGCCTGCCGGCAGTTGCTGCGGATTGCGATAGTCAGCGGAGTGGATCTGCAGCAGGCGTTCGTCTTGCGGGGCAATCGCCGGGATCACCGGTTTCTGAAACGGCCCGGTTGCTGCTACGACTCGTCTGGCTTCGATCACGCCATCGGAGGTCTCGACGGTGAAACCCGGACGACCGACATTGCGCACCACGCTTTTGACTTCCACACCGGTGCGGATCGGCGCATTGAATTTTTTCGCATAGGCTTCGAAGTAATCGGCCACGCGTTCTTTCGCGGCGAAACCGTCGGGATTGACGTCATCGAATTCCAGGCCGGGAAAGCGGTCATGCCACGCCGGGCCGTTCGCCACCAGCGAATCCCAGCGTCCGGTGCGCCAGCGCTCGGCGATGCGGTTGCGCTCCAGCACCAGATGCGGGACACCGAGTTTGCTCAGGTGCTCGCTCATCG
This sequence comes from Pseudomonas sp. NDM, assembly GCF_003105095.1. Classification (NCBI taxonomy): domain Bacteria; kingdom Pseudomonadati; phylum Pseudomonadota; class Gammaproteobacteria; order Pseudomonadales; family Pseudomonadaceae; genus Pseudomonas; species Pseudomonas sp. NDM. Next base: position 10,986 of record NZ_QETJ01000157.1, read on the forward strand.
CCACACCCGCTTGGCCGGCACCGACGATCAGCGTGTCTGTTGTTATTATTTCTGGGGTCATCTCTACATCCTTCCTAACAAGGCAGTTGGATTCGGGCCGCTGTTGGCTTGTCCGTTTGGCTTGAGGTCAGACTAGGGAGAGGGGGGGTATCGGTAAAATATTATTAAGCTGGGATGTGAAGATAAAAAACTGATGCAGGCAGGCCGAAGCCTTTGAATGCAGGGCTTTCAAGGACGCCCAAGGTCAGTGGTTGAAGAGTTTTTTTGGCGAGGGAGCTTGCTCCCGCTGGGTCACGCAGCGGCCCT
>NZ_QETJ01000158.1:0-10964 GCF_003105095.1 Pseudomonas sp. NDM
TGACGAAATAAGGGCTTCGCGACACTGAACAGGACGGAGGAGGATTACAACCTTCTCAGAAACGTCTCGAATATTACTGAGCGATACTGATTGAAGTCGTATCACCGGTTACGGGATCGTTCGCGATACCGGGCGGGGCGGCTGCATCTATGTGGCCTCGGGCTGCATTCGCACCGGATCCGGCGAGCTGCATGAGCGTCTGCAGATCGTCTATCGCGGCGTGCGCGAGATCATCAAGACCTACGGCCCGGTGACCATGGGCATCGAAAAGGTGTTCATGGCGAAAAACGCCGACTCGGCGCTGAAGCTCGGTCAGGCGCGCGGCGCTGCGATTGTTGCTGGCGCTGAAGAATGCCTGGAAATTGCCGAGTACACCGCCACGCAAGTCAAACAGGCCGTGGTCGGCACGGGCGCGGCCAATAAAGAGCAGGTGCAGATGATGGTCATGCACATGCTCAAATTGACCAGCAAGCCGCAAATCGACGCCTCCGACGCCTTGGCGATCGCCATCTGCCATGCGCATACACGCTCGAGCCTGCTCCCCCACGGTCTGGGAACCGCACGCAGTCGTGGCGGGCGCCTGCGTCTCTGATAGCATCAGCATCAATTTTCCTGAAAGTGGCTTTTCGGTGCCTGTGTTGCCGGCGCGCAAGCCCCCTTCAATCGTCGCCAGCCCACGGCTGGCCAGCGCTCAAGGATTCAAAACGTGATTGGACGCTTGCGCGGCACCCTGGCTGAGAAACAGCCGCCGCACCTGATTCTCGATGTAAACGGCCTCGGCTATGAGGTGGAAGTGCCGATGACCACCCTTTATCGCCTGCCGTCGGTCGGTGAACCGCTGACCCTGCACACCCACTTGGTCGTACGCGAAGATGCGCAATTGCTCTATGGTTTTGCCGGCAAGCGTGAGCGAGACTTCTTCCGCGAGCTGATCCGTCTCAACGGGGTCGGGCCGAAACTGGCGCTGGCGCTGATGTCGAGCCTGGAAGTCGATGAGCTGGTGCGTTGCGTGCAGTCTCAGGACACCTCGGCGCTGACCAAGGTGCCTGGGGTTGGCAAGAAGACTGCCGAGCGTTTGCTGGTCGAATTGAAAGACCGTTTCAAAGCCTGGGAAACTTCGCCGGCGATGTTTGCGCTGGTGCCGAATCAGCCGGACGGCCCGGCGCCGGTCAACAGCGCCGAGACCGATGCCGTCAGTGCGTTGATATCCCTGGGCTACAAGCCGCAGGAAGCGAGCAAGGCGATTTCCGCGATCAAAGACAAGAACCTGAGCAGCGAAGACCTGATCCGCCGCGCTCTGAAGGGAATGATTTAAGTGATTGAAGCTGACCGTCTGATCGCCGCCGCGCACAGCCCGCGCGAGCGCGAAGAAGTCCAGGATCGGGCGATTCGTCCCGTCAGCCTGGCCGATTACATTGGCCAGCCGACCGTGCGCGAGCAGATGGAACTGTTCATCCAGGCCGCCCGTGGCCGCAGCGAATCCCTCGATCACACCTTGATCTTCGGCCCGCCGGGTCTGGGCAAGACCACGCTGGCTAACATCATTGCCCAGGAAATGGGCGTGTCGATCAAGAGCACTTCGGGCCCGGTGCTCGAGCGCCCTGGTGATCTGGCCGCATTGCTGACCAATCTCGAGCCGCACGACGTGCTGTTCATCGACGAAATCCATCGACTGTCGCCGATCGTTGAAGAAGTGCTGTATCCGGCGATGGAAGATTTCCAGCTCGACATCATGATCGGCGAAGGGCCGGCGGCGCGCTCGATCAAGCTGGATCTGCCGCCGTTCACTCTGGTCGGTGCGACTACCCGCGCGGGCATGCTGACCAATCCGCTGCGTGACCGCTTCGGTATCGTCCAGCGCCTGGAGTTCTACAGCACCGCCGACCTGGCAACGATCGTCAGCCGTTCGGCGGCAATTCTCGGTCTGCCGCTGGATCCGGAAGGTTCGTTCGAGATCGCCCGTCGTGCTCGTGGCACGCCGCGAATTGCCAACCGGCTGCTGCGCCGAGTACGCGACTTCGCCGAGGTCCGCGCCAAGGGCCACATCACCAAAGCGGTCGCAGATCTGGCGCTGAACCTGCTGGATGTCGACGAACACGGTTTCGATCACCAGGACCGGCGACTGCTGCTGACCATGATCGAGAAGTTCGACGGCGGCCCGGTCGGGATCGACAGTCTGGCGGCGGCAATCAGTGAAGAACGCCACACCATTGAAGACGTGCTCGAGCCCTATCTGATCCAGCAGGGCTATATCATGCGCACACCCCGGGGCAGGGTGGTGACGCGCCATGCCTACCTGCATTTCGGTTTGAACGTTCCATCGCGTATGGGTGAGATGCCCGTGGCAGACGAGTTTCTCGACGCCGTGGACGATTGATACACATTTGTTGGTGATTTATTCAGGGTTTGTACGGTCATAGGACGGTACTTTTGCGTTATAGCTTTGAAACCACGAAAAACAGTTGTCTGCCGGATTGGCAACCTGAGGAGTAAGCACTAGAGTATGCGCGCGCAAAACGGGCTTGGGCCGTTCGCACATCGTTGTCGCGTTTATTACGAGGACACCGATGCGGGCGGCATCGTGTATTACGTTAATTACCTCAAGTTTATGGAACGGGCTCGAACCGAACGGCTACGGGAACTGGGCTTTGCCCAATCGCAGCTGGCCGGAGAGGACCTGTTGTTCGTCGTGCATACCAGCGAAGCGCGCTACCACGCGCCGGCGCGACTGGATGACGAACTGCTGGTAAGCGCTGATGTAACCGAATTGAACCGTGCCAGCCTGCGCTTCAGACAGCAGGTCAGGCGGGCCACGGATAATGTGCTGCTCTGCGAAGGGCAGTTTTTGGTGGCCTGCGTGCGCACCGACAGTTTGAAACCCCGGGCCCTTCCCGAAGACCTGCGTGCGGCCTTTGCCGACGCGGTCGGCCCGGGTACACACTCAGAGCAGGAGATAAAGCGTGGAAGCTAACGTCGTCGACCATTCCTCCATGTGGAGCCTGGTCAGCAATGCCAGCATCGTGGTGCAGTTGGTAATGTTGACCCTGGTGGCCGCATCGGTGACCTCATGGATCATGATCTTTCAGCGCAGCAACTTGCTGCGTGCCGGTCGACGCGCCCTGGAGAGCTTCGAAGAGCGCTTCTGGTCGGGTATCGATCTGTCCAAACTGTACCGTCAGGCCGGCAGCAATCCCGATCCGGATTCGGGCGTCGAGCAGATCTTCCGTGCCGGTTTCAAGGAGTTCTCCCGTCTGCGTCAACAGCCAGGTGTCGATCCTGAAGCCGTGATGGAAGGTGTCGCTCGTGCCATGCGCGTGGCCATCTCCCGTGAAGAAGAGAAGCTGGAGCAGAGCCTGCCGTTTCTCGCCACCGTCGGTTCGGTCAGCCCGTACATCGGTCTGTTCGGTACCGTCTGGGGGATCATGAACTCCTTCCGCGGTCTGGCCAGCGCCCAGCAAGCGACCCTGGCCACCGTTGCCCCGGGTATCGCCGAAGCCCTCATCGCCACCGCGATCGGCCTGTTCGCTGCGATCCCGGCGGTCATCGCTTACAACCGTTTTGCTGCGCGCAGCGAAACCTTGCTGGGCCGCTACTACACCTTCGCCGATGAATTCCAGGCGATCCTGCACCGCAAAGTGCACACCAGCGAAGAATAAGCAGGTATTTCCCGATGGCTTTAATCGCTCGAGCTCGCAAAAAGCGCAAGCCGGTCGCCGAGATGAACGTGGTGCCCTACATCGACGTGATGTTGGTGCTGCTGGTCATCTTCATGGTGACCGCGCCGATGCTCAATCAGGGCGTGAAAGTTGATCTGCCCAAGGTTTCCAGCGAAGCCTTGCCGCAGGACAACAACACTCAGGTCCTGACCATTTCGATCAAGGCTGACAAGACCTACTACTGGAACCTTGGCAGCGAAGTCGACACCGAGAAGCAACAGGACAGGGCCATGACCCTGCCGCAGATGACTGACGCAGTGACCAAGATCATTCGCGTCGGCACCGAAGGCGGCAAACGCACCCAGGTGTTCATTCGTGGCGACAAGACTGTCGACTACGGCGCCGTCATGGGTGCCATGGGCGGGTTGCAGAAAGCCGGGGTCGGTAACGTTGGTCTGATTACCGAGGCCCCCTGATGCAGCAACAGCGAGAGCCGTCCGCCTCGGAAAGCTACTTCTGGCCTAGTGTTCTGGCAATTGTCCTGCACGTGCTGGTATTCGGCATGCTGTTCGTCAGTTTTGCCTTCACGCCCGAACTGCCGCCGGCCAAGCCGATCGTCCAGGCGACTCTGTACCAGCTGAAATCGAAAAGTCCGGCGACTACCCAGACCAATCAGAAGATTGCGGGTGAGGCGAAGAAAACTGCCGCGCGCCAGACTGAAGTCGAACAGCTCGAACAGAAAAAGATCGAGCAGGAAGCGGTGAAAGCGGCGGAACAAAAGAAAGAGGAAGCGGCTCAAAAGGCCGAGGAAGCGAAGAAGGCCGACGAGGCGAAAAAAGCGGACGAAGCGAAAAAGGCTGATGAAGCCAAAAAAGCCGATGACGCGAAGAAAGCCGAAGCCAAAAAAGCCGAAGAGAAACAATTGGCTGATATAGCCAAGAAGAAGGCCGAAGACGAAGCGAAAAAGGCTGCTGAGGAAGAGGCCAAGAAAGCCGCTGCCGAAGAAGCCAAGAAGAAGATCGTCGAAGACGCGAAGAAGAAAGCCGCCGAAGACGCCAAGAAGAAAGCTGAAGCTGAAGAGGCGAAGAAGAAAGTCGCCGAAGACGCGAAGAAAAAAGCTGCTGCTGACGCTGCCAAGAAAAAGGCCCAGGATGCAGCGCGCAAGTCGGCTGAAGACAAAAAGGCTCAGGCGTTGGCTGAGTTGCTTTCGGACAAGACGGATCGGGCAGCGACCAAGGCGGACGAACTTGGCGACAGCGTAGCGGGTGATTTCGATGACCTGATCAGGCTCCGTGTTTCGGAGGGTTGGAATCTTCCACCTTCGGCGCGTAAAGGCATGAAAGTGGAGCTTCGGATCAGTATGTTGCCGGACGGTACCGTAACGGGTGCTACGGTCACAAAGTCCAGCGGCGATGCTCCATTTGACGCTTCTGCGGTAGCCGCGGTTAAGAATATCGGGCGATTGACGGAAATGCAGGGCTTGAGCCCCGCTGATTTTGCTCCGTATCGCTCATTCAAGATGACATTCAATCCTGAGGATTTAGGCTTGTGAGAACTATTCTTCGATCAATGCTGGTCGTTATCTGCTGCCTTGCAGGGATAGCGGTAGCAGACGAAAAGAACATCCTGATCAGCAGTGGCACTGACCGGGCTACGCCGATCGCCGTCGTTCCATTCGGCATGCAGGGCGGTGCCGTGCTGCCGGATGACATGGCAGAAATTATCGGTAACGATTTGCGCAACTCTGGCTATTACGCGCCGATCCCCAAGCAGAACATGATCAGCCAGCCAAGCCAGCCGAGCGAAATCATCTTCCGTGACTGGAAGGCATTGGGTGCTCAATACGTGATGGTCGGCAGCATTGCTCCAGCGGGCGGTCGTCTCCAGGTGCAGTGGGCACTGTTCAACGTTGCCACCGAACAGAAAGTGGCTGACGGCAGTGTTTCCGGTACTACCGACCAGATCCGTGACATGGCGCACTTCATTTCCGATCAGTCGTTCCAGAAGCTGACCGGCATCGACGGCGCGTTCTCGACGCGTCTGCTGTACGTAACCGCCGAGCGCTTCTCCGAGAAGAACACGCGTTACACCCTGCAACGTTCCGACTATGACGGCGCTCGTGCAGTGACGCTGCTGCAATCCCGTGAGCCGATCCTGTCGCCACGTTTCGCGCCGGACGGCAAACGTATCGCCTATGTGTCGTTCGAGCAGAAGCGTCCGCGCATCTTCATGCAGAACATCGACACCGGTCGCCGTGAGCAGATCACCAACTTCGAAGGCCTCAACGGCGCGCCAGCCTGGTCGCCGGATGGCAATCGCCTGGCGTTCGTTCTGTCGAAAGATGGTAACCCGGACATCTACGTGATGAACCTCGGTTCGCGCCAGATCAGCCGTGTAACCAATGGTCAGGGCATCAATACCGAACCGTTCTGGGGTAAGGATGGCTCGACCATCTACTTCACCTCCGACCGTGGCGGCAAGCCGCAAATCTATAAAACCAGCGTCGGTGGCGGTGGTGCCGAGCGTGTGACGTTCGTGGGCAACTACAACGCCAACCCGAAACTTTCGGCTGATGAAAAGACTTTGGTGATGATCCATCGTCAGGATGGCTTCACCAATTTCAAGGTGGCAGCTCAGGATCTGCAGCGGGGTAGTGTAAAGATCCTCACTGATAGCACTCTGGACGAGTCACCTACTGTTGCGCCCAACGGCACCATGGTAATCTACGCCACCCGCCAACAGGGCCGGGGAGTCTTGATGCTCGTGTCCATTAATGGGCGCGTGAGGCTCCCGCTTCCTACCGCTCAAGGCGAAGTCAGAGAACCGTCCTGGTCCCCTTACCTGAAGTGAGCGGGCGCTACACGTTTTACTTAACACACTGGGGTTCATTAGGAGTTTCACGATGGAAATGCTGAAGTTTGGTAAATTTGCTGCGCTGGCTCTGGCCATGGCTGTAGCTGTAGGTTGCTCGTCCAAAGGCGGCGACAACGCCGGCGAAGGCGCTGTTGATCCAAACGCTGGTTACGGCGCAAACACCGGTGCCGTTGACGGCTCCCTGAGCGAAGAAGCTGCTCTGCGCGCAATCACCACCTTCTACTTCGAATACGACAGCTCGGACCTGAAGCCAGAAGCCATGCGCGCTCTGGACGTTCACGCCAAAGACCTGAAAGCAAACGGCGCTCGCGTTGTTCTGGAAGGCAACACCGACGAACGTGGTACTCGTGAGTACAACATGGCACTGGGCGAGCGTCGTGCGAAAGCCGTTCAGCGCTACCTGGTACTGCAAGGTGTTTCCCCAGCTCAGCTGGAACTGGTTTCCTACGGCGAAGAGCGTCCAGTTGCTACCGGCAACGACGAGCAGTCCTGGGCCCAGAACCGTCGCGTCGAACTGCGTAAGTAATTCGATATGCGAACGTGCCGTCGTGCTGTAACTGTTCTGGCTCTCAGCCTCGCGCCGCTTGCGGCGTGGGCTGCGGTTCCTGTGGTCGATGACAACTCCGGTTATAACAATAGCGGGAGCAGTTATCCGCCTGCGGGTTACGGTACGAACGGCGCCTATGCCGGGGGAGCGGCTTCGGCCCCTGCCTCGGCACAAGGCATGCTGTTCAACCAATTGCAACAGATGCAGGATCAGATCTCGCGCCAACAGGGCGTGATCGAAGAACTGCAGAATCAGGTTGCGCGCATGAAGCAGGAATCCCTGGAGCGATACCAGGATCTTGATCGGCGCATAGGATCCGGCGTTGCACCAGCCGCGACTCCCGAGAATTCTTCTGCCGGCGGCGATGCAAGTGCTGCTGCCGGTGCTGCCGCAGGCGCGGGTGCTGCTGCGGCCGCCCAAGCCCCTGCTGCGGGTAGCGAACCGGCTGATCCGGCCAAGGAAAAGCTGTATTACGATGCCGCTTTCGACCTGATCAAAGCCAAGGATTTCGACAAGGCCAGCCAGGCCTTCGCGGCTTTCCTGCGCAAATATCCGAACAGCCAGTACGCGGGCAACGCTCAATACTGGTTGGGCGAAGTGAACCTGGCCAAGGGTGATCTGCAAGGTGCAGGTCAGGCGTTTGCCAAGGTTTCGCAGCTGTATCCCAAGCACAACAAAGTGCCGGACTCGCTGTACAAACTGGCTGACGTAGAACGCCGCCTCGGTCATACCGACAAGGTCAAAGGCATTCTGCAGCAGGTGGTGTCCCAATATCCGGGCACGTCCGCCGCGCAATTGGCCCAGCGTGATCTGCAGCGCATGTAAGCCTGTTTATCCGTGTTTTGAAGAAACCCGCGCTTGTCGCGGGTTTTTTCGTTAGAATTCACGCCCTTTTTCTGAAACACGCTTCTTGCGGTCTACGCGTTGGCGGGATTGCCTGAAGTGCCTGACGGAGGCGGACAGCCTGTTTCGCTGTTACGCCCGTGGCGACTATGCAAGACACATTGAGAATCACCGAAGTTTTCTACTCGTTGCAGGGGGAAACTCGGACTGCCGGGCTGCCCACGGTTTTCGTGCGCCTGACCGGTTGCCCGTTGCGTTGCCAATACTGCGACAGCGCTTATGCGTTCAGTGGCGGCACCGTCCGCACCCTCGACGACATCCTTGAGCAAGTGGCCGGGTTTCGCCCTCGCTACGTCTGTGTCACCGGCGGTGAGCCGTTGGCTCAGCCAAACGCTATTCCTTTGCTTGAACGGTTGTGTGATGCCGGCTACGAGGTTTCGCTGGAAACCAGCGGCGCCCTCGACGTCTCGGCGGTGGATTCACGCGTCAGTCGCGTGGTTGACCTGAAGACCCCAGGCTCGAAAGAAGCGCATCGCAACCGCTACGAGAACATCGAACTGCTGACCCGCAACGATCAGGTGAAGTTTGTCATCTGCTCGCGGGAGGACTATGACTGGGCGGTCTCCAAGCTGATCCAGTACGGCCTCGACCAGCGTGCCGGCGAAGTGCTGTTTTCTCCAAGCCACCATGACCTCAATGCTCGCGAGCTGGCAGACTGGGTGGTGGCGGACAATCTGCCGGTACGCCTGCAATTGCAGCTGCATAAATATCTTTGGAACGACGAACCGGGGCGCTGAGATGACTGAACAACTGAACACTACCGAAAAACGTGCGGTCATCCTGCTGTCCGGCGGCCTCGACTCGGCCACCGTCGTTGCGATGGCCCGCGCCGAAGGCTACGCCTGCTACACCATGAGTTTCGATTACGGTCAGCGCTCGCATGCCGAATTGCATGCCGCCGCCCGCGTTGCTCGTGATCTGGGCGTGGTCGAGCACAAGGTCATTGGCCTGAATCTCAATGGCATGGGCGGTTCGGCCCTGACCGACACCAGTATCGACATCCCGGAGGAGCTGGGCGAAGGCATTCCGGTGACTTACGTGCCGGCGCGCAATACCGTGTTCCTGTCGTTGGCATTGGGTTGGGCGGAAGTGCTCGGCGCCCGCGACATCTTCATCGGCGTCAACGCGGTGGATTATTCCGGCTACCCGGATTGCCGTCCCGAGTTCATCGAGTCGTTCGAGCGCATGGCCAATCTGGCGACCAAGGCGGGCGTGGAGGGCAACGGCTTCCGCATTCAGGCACCTTTGCAGAACCTGAGCAAGGCGCAGATCGTCCAGGCCGGCGTGAAGCTGGGCGTGGATTATGGCCTGACGGTTTCCTGCTACCAGGCAGACGATGACGGGCGCGCGTGCGGCAAATGCGACAGCTGCCGCCTGCGTGCAGAAGGCTTCGCGGCAGCTGGTGTGGACGATCCAACCCCTTATTTTTGATTATTTTCAAAAAGGTGTTGAATAGTCCTTAAAAATCAGTATTATACGCGCCACCACACAGCGGGTCGTTAGCTCAGTTGGTAGAGCAGTTGGCTTTTAACCAATTGGTCGTAGGTTCGAATCCCACACGACCCACCATATTTGGCGGTTTAGAAAATCCGGAAGGCCCACGAAAGTGAGGATTTCCGGGTTTTTTTTTGCCTGCGATTCGGCTGCTTTGTGTTTCAGCGCCGCGGTGCCTGACACAGGTCAGAATCATCTTTTGTATCAACGGGATATTCTGTAGCCTTGCGCAGCTTCAACGCTGTCCGTGCCTGATGATACTCACTCTCCCGGCGGTACCTCTAGCGGTCCGGAGCCGGGTGTATACTCGACTTTCGCGCGAATGCGCCTGCAGGTCTTGCGAACATGACGCAGATTTCCGAACGCCTTCTGGTTCAAGCCCACCTCGACGCCAAACAGCCCAAACCGCTGACGGCAGAGGAAGAGGCCTACTACCGTTCCGCCATCGCCGCCGAGCTCAAGGCTCAGGACGCGGTGCTCGTGGCCCACTTCTATTGCGATCCGGTGATTCAGGCCCTGGCCGAAGAAACCGGCGGCTGTGTTTCCGATTCCCTGGAAATGGCCCGCTTCGGCAACGCCCACCCGGCCAAGACCGTGGTGGTCGCCGGCGTGAAGTTCATGGGCGAGACGGCAAAAATTCTCAACCCGGAAAAACGCGTGCTGATGCCGACCCTGGAGGCGACCTGCTCGCTGGACCTGGGTTGCCCGGTCGACGAGTTCTCGGCGTTCTGCGATCAGCATCCGGAGCGCACCGTGGTGGTTTACGCAAACACCTCCGCCGCCGTGAAGGCTCGGGCTGACTGGGTGGTGACGTCGAGCTGCGCACTGGAAATCGTCGAAAGCCTGATGGACAACGGCGAAACGATCATCTGGGGCCCGGACAAGCACCTGGGCACTTACATCCAACGCAAGACCGGCGCCGACATGCTGCTTTGGGACGGTGCCTGCATCGTTCACGAAGAGTTCAAGTCCAAGCAGCTCGAAGACATGAAGGCGTTGTACCCGGACGCGGCGATTCTGGTTCACCCGGAGTCGCCGACATCGGTGATCGAACTGGCCGACGCCGTCGGTTCCACCAGTCAGTTGATCGCAGCCGCACAGAGCCTGCCGAACAAGACCTTCATCGTGGCGACCGACCGCGGCATCTTCTACAAGATGCAGCAGCTGTGCCCGGACAAGGTGTTCATCGAGGCGCCTACCGCCGGCAACGGCGCGGCGTGCCGCAGTTGCGCGCATTGCCCCTGGATGGCCATGAACACCCTTGAGCGCACGCTCAAGAGCCTGAAGGAAGGCACGAACGAGATCTTCGTTGATCCGGCGCTGATCCCGCAGGCGATCCGCCCGTTGAAGCGCATGCTGGACTTCACCCAGGCAGCGCGGATGAAATTGGCCGGTAACGCCTAAAACCTTTCAGATACAACACAAAACCTGTAGGAGTGAGCCTGCTCGCGATAGCGGTGTGTCAGTCAGCGATACGTTGACTGACACAC